>NZ_JBHXLU010000006.1:0-90746 GCF_042720695.1 Streptomyces sp. NPDC058457
GATCCGGTGAAACCCTCGTCGCGCAGGGACTCCGCGGCCCGCAGTCCCGCCAGCGACGCCCCGACGATCACGATGCGGCCGTCGCGCCTGAACGCGCGCAGGTTGTCGGCGCTGGTCATGACCTCGCCGCCGTCACCGGTACGTCCCGCTGCGCCGACCGCCCCTCCAGCCGGTCGACCAGAATCGCCTGGACCGGGCAGGCCGCCGCGGCGCGCAGCACCCGCTCGCGCTGGGCGTCGTCGGGGTCCGGGTCGTACATCAGCGCTTCCTCGCCGTGCATCCGGAACGCGTCCGGAGCCAGGAACGCGCACTGCGCATACCCTTCACATCGGGAAAGATCTACGACGACTCGCATCCCGGCCTCCACAGGGGCTACAAGCTGCGGACCCTGTGTCCACCTCTGTGAACCGCTGGGCGGCGCACCCCGCTTGTCGGGTCTCCGCAGTACGAATGGGTGTTCGCGAGAAAGAATCCGTCATCGCGCAAAGGCGAGCGGTGTCGGCAGGACCGCCTGGCGATCCTGGCGTTTCACCCGATCAGCGTATGCCGCGCGCACATCGCCTGCACCCCGAGAGACCGGGCGCGCCAGGCCCGGCCGTGTTCGGCCGATCGGCGCAGTCCGCCCGCGCCCGGCGGGTGGCCCGGCCGTCCCGATGGTTCGGTGTCGGGAGAAGCGCCGGCCGGAGCAGGAGGTTCCCCGATGGCCTCGGAGCAGCCCGTACCCTCCCGTCCCACAGCACCGCGGCCCCTGTCCGAAGCGGCCTTCCGCGACCTGTACCGCAGGCTGCGGAGCCGGGCCCGGGACGGCGGGCCGGGTCGGCGGGGCGCGCTGGACCGGCTGACGCCGGAGCGGGTCGTGGCGGCCGCCGCCGAGGTCAGGGCCGGGCGCACCGTGTCGCTGGCCGCGACCGTCGAGACCCGGTCCGGTCCGGACAACCCGGAGCCCGCGTCCCATCGGATGACGGCTCCCACCCGCGGGGAGACCGGCGCACCCGGGCTCGCGTTCGCCCGCGACCGGTTCGCGATGAACGTGCACGGTGACGTCGACAGCCACCTCGACGCGCTGTGCCACGTGATCTACGACGGCGAGCTGTACGGCGGCGTCCCGGCGAGCACCGTGACACCGGACGGTGCCGAAGCGCTCACGCTCGATCTGGTGCGGGACGGCATCGTCGGCCGGGGTGTCCTGCTGGACGTCCCACGGCTGCGCGGGGTGCGGTGGCTGGAGCCCGGCGACCAGGTGACCGCCGAGGACCTCGCCGCGGCCGAGACCGCCCAGCGGACCACGGTCGGACCGGGTGACCTGCTGTTCGTACGGGTGGGGCACCGCCTGCGGCGCCGGACCCTCGGGCCCTGGGACGTGACCCGGGCCCGCGCGGGCCTGCACCCGACGGCCATGGACTTCCTGGCCGAGCGGGGCGTGTCGGTGCTGGGCTCGGACGGCAACAGCGACGCCGCGCCCAGCGCGGTCCCCGAAGTCGGCTTTCCCGTGCATGTGCTGGCCGTCAACGCCATGGGGCTGCAGCTGCTGGACTGGCTGGACTTCGAGGAGCTGGTACCGGTGTGCGAGCAGCAGGGGCGCTGGCACTTCCTGTGCGTGATCGCCCCGCTGCGGCTCCCGGCGGCGACCGGCTCCCCGGTGAACCCGATCGCCGTGCTCTGACCGCGCCGAAGCGCCGGGCCCGCTGCCGGAGCGCCGGGCCCGCTCCGGGTGCCGCACCCCCGTCCGGCGCGTACGTTCGAAGGAGGGAGACCGGCACCGGCCGCGGACCGCGCGAACAAGGACGGTGGTTGCCATGGACACCCTGCCCCCGTACGACGTCATCGTCATCGGCACCGGTGCCGGCGGCGGCACCCTGGCCCACCGCCTCGCCCCGTCCGGGAAACGGATCCTCATCCTCGAACGCGGCGGCTACCTGCCGCGCGAACGCGACAACTGGGACTCCACGGCCGTGTTCGTGAAGGCCAAGTACCGGGCCCCGGAGTTCTGGCTGGACCGGCACGGCAACGAGTTCCCGCCCGAGGTGAACTACTACGTCGGCGGAAACACCAAGTTCTACGGCGCGGCCCTGTTCCGGCTGCGCCCCGAGGACTTCGGCGAACTCCGCCACCACGACGGCATCTCCCCGGCCTGGCCCATCGGTTACGACGACCTGGAGCCGTACTACACCCAGGCGGAGCACCTCTACCTGGTGCACGGCCGGCACGGCGAGGACCCCTGGGAAGGGCCGTGCAGCGCCCAGTACGCGTACCCGCCGGTCGAACACGAGCCGCGCATCGAGCAGTTGAGCATGGACCTGGAGAAGCAGGGGCTGCACCCCTTCCACCTGCCGATCGGGGTGAACCTCACCCAGGACGAGGACGGCCGGGCCACCCACTCCAGCGTCTGCATCCGCTGCAACCGCGTGGACGGCTTCCCCTGTCTGGTCCGCGCCAAGTCGGACGCCCAGGTGATCTGTGTGGAGCCGGCCCTTGAGCACCCGAACGTGGAGCTGGTCACCGACGCCCGGGTGACCCGGCTGGAGACCGACGCCACCGGGCGCAGTGTCACGAGCGTCGTCGCACAGCTCCCCGGTGAGCGGGAGGCCCGGTTCTCCGCCGATGTGGTGGTCGTGGCCTGCGGGGCCGTCAACTCGGCGGCGCTGCTGCTGGCTTCGGCGAACGACCGGCATCCGCGCGGACTGGCGAACAGCTCCGACGTGGTCGGCCGGCACTACATGCGCCACAACAACCTGGCGCTGATGGCCGTTTCGAGGGAACCCAACGACACCCAGTTCCAGAAGACCCTCGCCCTGCACGACTGGTACCTGGGCGCGGACGACTGGGAGTACCCGCTCGGCGGGATCCAGATGCTCGGCAAGTCGGACGCCGACCAGATCCACGGCGAGGCCCCGCGCTGGGCCGGGGCGGTGGCGCCGGACATGCCGTTCGAGGTCCTGGCCCATCACGCCGTCGACTTCTGGCTGTGCGGGGAGGACCTGCCGCAGCCGGACAACCGGGTGACCCTGGAGGACGACGGCCGGATCCGGCTCACCCTCGACGAGGGCAACAACATCGCCGGCCTCCAGCGCCTGCGGCACAAACTCCAGGACATGCTCGGCCATCTGGGCATGCACGAGCACGGTCTGCTGTCCCGCAGCATCTACCTGCACAAGGGGATGCCGATCGGTGCCACCGCCCACCAGGCCGGCACGGTGCGTTTCGGCACCGACCCGGCGTCCTCGGCCCTGGACGTCAACTGCAAGGCCCACGACCTGGACAACCTCTACGTCGTCGACACGAGCTTCTTCCCGAGCATCGGCGCGGTCAACCCGTCCCTGACCGCCATCGCGAACGCCCTCCGGGTGGGCGACCACCTGCTGGAGCGGCTGGGCTGAGCCTTGGCCGGGCGTCCGGACCCCGACCGGGCGAACATCCTCCGCCGGGCAGCGCAACGCGGTCCGCCGCGGTGTGCCGCCGTCCCTCCCCGGTGCTTGTCTGAGGCCTGGACCTCCGGGCGACGGGCCCGGCAGGAGGCGGGCACGCAGTGGAGGAGCAGGACATCGTGAGTTCCACCGAGGGGACATCCGGAGCACCCGGGACATCCCAGGGCGTGATCCCCGCCCATCTGCTGCGCGGCCAGAAGGCGCTGGTGACCGGCGCGAACTCCGGTATCGGCAGGGCGACGGCCGTCGCCCTCGGCCGGGCCGGGGCCGATGTCGTGGTCAACTACGTGGCGGGCAAGGACGAGGCCGAGCAGGTGGTCGAGGAGATCACCGGACTCGGTGTCCGGGCGGCCGCCTACGAGGCGGACGTCTCCGACGAGCACCAGGTCGTCGCCATGATGGACCGGATGGTCCGGGAGTTCGGCACGATCGACATCCTGGTCGCCAACGCGGGCCTCCAGCGGGACGCCCCGTTCACCGAGATGACCCTCGCCCAGTGGCAGAAGGTCCTCGACGTCAACCTCACCGGGCAGTTCCTGTGCGCCCGCGAGGCGACGAAGGAGTTCCTGCGCCGCGGTGTCGTGCCCGAGGTGTCGCGCGCGGCCGGAAAGATCATCTGCATGAGTTCGGTCCACCAGATCATCCCGTGGGCCGGGCACGTCAACTACGCCTCCTCCAAGGGCGGGGTGCAGATGATGATGGAGACGCTGGCCCAGGAACTCGCCCCGAAGAAGATCCGCGTGAACGCGATCGCCCCCGGGGCCATCAAGACCCCGATCAACCGCAGCGCCTGGGAGACGCCCGAGGCCCGCGAGGACCTGCTGCGGCTGATCCCCTACGACCGCATCGGCGACCCCGAGGACATCGGCTACGCGGCCGTGGGCCTCGCCTCCGACCTCATGGACTACGTCGTGGGCGCCACCCTCTACGTCGACGGCGGGATGACGCTCTTCCCGGGCTTCGCGACCGGCGGCTGACCTCGGCGGCTGACCCGACCCATCCGCGCCGGCCCCGAAGAGACGACACACACCCATGGTCCACACGGTCCTGCTGCTGGCGGACGCACCGGCGCAGACGCTGCCGGCCCGGTCGATGATGGCCTTCACCCTGGCCTCCCACATCATCCTGGTGCCCCTGGGCGTCGCGCTGCCACTGATCACGCTCGTCATGCACGGCTACGGCCTGCGCCGCGGCGACGCCACCGCCCTGCTCCTGGCCCGGCGGTGGTCGGCCGTCATGGCGGTGCAGTTCGCGATCGGCGTGGTCACCGGCACGGTGCTGTCCTTCGAGTTCGGACTGCTGTGGCCGGGCATGATGGGCCGGTGGGGCGACGTCTTCGGCATCGGCTTCGGCGTCGAGGCATGGGCGTTCTTCCTGGAGGCCGTCCTCATCGCCATCTACCTCTACGGCTGGCGAAGACTTCCCTCCCGGACCCACTTCCTGCTCGGACTGCCCCTGCCGCTCGTGGCCCTCCTTGGCGCCTTCGGCATCCTGGCCGCCAACTCGTGGATGAACACCCCGCGCGGCTTCACCCTCGACGCCGCCGGCAACCCGGTCGACGTGAAGATCTGGAAGGCCGTCTTCACCCCCATGTTCGGCCCGGAGTACTGGCACTTCGTCTTCGCGATGTTCGTGACGGCGGGCTATGTCGTGGCCGGCGTCTACGCCGTCGGACGGCTGCGCGGCCGCCGGGACCACTACCACCGGCTCGGCTTCACGATCCCCTTCACACTCGCCGCGGTGTGCACACCCGTGCAGTTCATGCTCGGCGACTCCATCGCCCGGCAGGTCTTCCACAAGCAGCCGGTGAAGTTCGGCGCCATGGAGATCGTCTGGAAGACCGCCACCCATCAGCCGGAGTACCTGTACGGCCGGCTGCACCCGGACGGCACCGTCTCCGGCGGCATCAGGATCCCGCAGCTCGACTCCATCCTGGCCGGCTTCCGCCCGGACACCCGGGTCACCGGACTCACCTCGGTCCCCGCGGACGACCGGCCGACGGCCACCCAGGCCACCATCGCCCACTGGGCCTTCGACACCATGGTCGGGATCGGCTCGCTGCTGCTCCTGCTCGCCCTCTGGTACGGCGTCCTGTGGCTCTGGCGCCGCCGGCTGCCCGCCTCCCCGTGGTTCTTCCGCGGCGCGGCGTGCGCGGGCGTCGCCTCCGTGACCGCCGTCGAGTGCGGCTGGATCACCACCGAGGTGGGCCGCCAGCCCTGGATCGTCTACCAGAACATGCGGGTCGCCGAGGCGGTGACGGCGACCCGCTCCACCAGCCTGTGGATCATGTTCGCGGTGATCGTCGTCGTGTACGTCTTCGTGTTCGGATCGTTCCTCGCGGTGCTGCTCAGGATGCGCTCGCGGTGGCGGCTCGCCGACGAGCAGGGCGGGCCGCGGCCGCCGAAGGAGACCCCGGAGCCCGACACACCCGAGACGGACACGCCGTACGGGCCGCGCTCCGCAGGGAGCCGACTGTGATCGCCGGGGTCATCGCCGTCGTCCTCCTCCTGGCGATCGCCGCCTACGCCTGCGGCGGCGGCACCGACTACGGAGCCGGCTTCTGGGACCTGACCGCGGGCGGAGCCGAGCGCGGCAGACGCCCGCGGCAACTGATCGACCACGCGATGGAGCCCGTCTGGGAGGTCAACAACGTCTGGCTGATCTTCGTACTGGTGATCATGTGGACGGGTTTCCCGGTCCTCTTCCAGCGGGTGTTCACCACCATGTGGCTGCCCCTGGCGCTGGCCGCCGTGGGCATCGTGCTGCGCGGCGCGGGCTTCGCCCTGCGCAGGCCCGCCCGGCGGCTGGCCGGCCGGCGCCTGTACGGGGCGGTCTTCGCCGTCGCCTCGCTGCTGACGCCGTTCTTCCTCGGTGCCGCGGCCGGCGGAGTGGCCTCGGGCCGGGTGACCGCCATGGCGACGGCGTCCACGGACGCCTGGGCCAACCCCACGTCCCTGCTGTTCGGCCTGCTGGCCATCGCCGCCACGGCGATGCTCGGCGCCGTCTTCCTCGCCGCGGACGCCCGCCGCTTCGCCGCACCGGACCTGGACCGCTACTTCCGCCGGCGGGCCCTCGCCGCCCTCGCGGCCGTGGCCGTACTCGCCGTCGTCACCCTCGTCGTCACCCACGGCGACGCGCCCCATGTCTGGCACGGCCTCACCCACGGCGTCGGCCTCGTCTTCGTCGTCGTCGCGGTGCTGGCCACCCTCGCCACCGCATGGCTGCTGACCCGCCCCTCCGCGGCCCGGTCCCGGGTCACGGCGGTCGGCGTGGTCGCCTCGGCCGTCATCGGCTGGGGCATGGCACAGCGCCCCTACCTGGTCCCGACCTCGCTGACCGTCGCCGAGGGCGCGGGCGCCCACACCACACTGCGCTGGCTGGCACTGGTCACCCTCGTCGCCCTCGTCCTCGTCATCCCCGCGGTCGCCTTCCTGTACTGGCTGGACACCCACGGCGAGCTGGAGGGCCTCACCGACGCCGACCTGCGGCGGGACAGCACCTAGGCGCGCTGGGCGAGGCCGGACCTCCGGCTGTCGAGGGCCTCGTTGAGGGTGATGGCCGAGTCGATGAGGGCGAGGTGGGTGAACGCCTGCGGGAAGTTGCCGAGCTGACGGCCCGTCGGGTCGATCTCCTCGGAGTACAGGCCCAGATGGTTGGCGTACCCCATCATCTTCTCGAACACGAGCCGCGCCCGGTCGGTCCGTCCCGCGCGCGCCAGGGCGTCGACGTACATGAACGTGCACAGCGAGAAGGTGCCCTCCGAGCCGCGCAGGCCGTCGGGCGAGGCGTCGGGGTTGTAGCGGTAGACCAGGCTGTCGCTGACCAGTTCGTCCTCCATGGCGTCCAGGGTCGACGCCCACATCGGGTCCCCGGGGGTGAGGAACCCGACCGTCGCCATCCGCAGCAGCGAGGAGTCCAGGACGTCACTGCCGTAGTGCTGGACGAAGGCGTGCCGGTCCTTGCTCCAGCCCTTGGCCATGACCTGCTCGTAGACGGCGTCCCGCTCGGCCTGCCAGCGTCCGGACGCGGACGGCCACCCCTTCGACTCGGCGAGCCGCAGCGCGCGGTCGAACGCCACCCAGGACATCACCCGGCCGTACGTGAAGTCCTGGCGGCCGCCGCGGGTCTCCCAGATGCCCTCCTCCGCCTGGTCCCAGTGGCCGGCCAGCCACTCCAGGTCCGTCCGCAGCGAGGTCCAGCCCCCGTACCCGACCTGGAACCCGTGCTGGTGCGCGAAGTAGATGCTGTCCAACGCCTCGCCGTAGATGTCCAGTTGGAGCTGGGTGGCGGCACCGTTGCCGATCCGGACCGGGGCGGACCCCTCGTAGCCCTCCCAGTGGTCGAGGATCTGCTCGTTCAGGTCGGAGGAGCCGTCGACCTTGTACATGATGTTGAGCGGGCCCGTGTTCCCGTGGCTGCCGGCCCGCTCCTTGACCCGGTCGCTCAGCCAGACGATGAACGCCCTGGCCTCCTCCGTGAAGCCCAGTCCCAGCAGGGCGTACACGGAGAAGGAGGCGTCCCGGATCCAGGTGAAGCGGTAGTCCCAGTTGCGCTCGCCGCCCAGCTGCTCCGGGAGGGCCGCCGTCGGAGCGGCCACCACGGCGCCGCTGGGGGCGAAGGTCATGAGCTTCAGCGTGATCGCGGAACGCTCGACGACCTCCCGCCAGCGCCCGACGTAGCTCGACTGCGCCAGCCAGGAGCGCCAGAACTCGGCCGTCTCCTCGAAGAGCCGTTCGTGTTCCTCGCGGCGGATCTCCCTGGGCGGCCCCTCGGCACCCATCTCCAGGATCAGCCCGCGCTGCTCGCCGGCCTGCAGGGTCAGCGTGACCTGCACGTCGGCGTCCCGATGCGTCAGAATGTCCGCGATCCGCTCGTCCTCCGGCTCCCGGATGGGGTTCACGGTGAGTTCCGTGCCGTCCTCCGCGACGAAGACCGCACCGTGCGGGGTGATGTGCACCTCGTGCTTGCTGCGCCCGTAGTCGAACCGCGGGGCGATCTCCACGGCGAACGTCATGGTGCCGCGCACACAGCGGACCAGGCGCACCAGCCGGTGCCGGCGCGTGGCCCTGGTACCGGTCACGGGCATGAAGTCGATCACCTCACCGGCGCCCGCCTCGGTCATGAAGCGGGTCACCAGGATCGCGGTGTCGGGCAGGTACAACTGCTTGGTCGAATGGGTCGGATGCGCCGGCCGGACCGTGCAGTGGCCGCCCTTGTCCTTGTCCAGAAGCGCCCCGAACACACTCGGCGAGTCGAACCGCGGGGAGCAGAACCAGTCGACCACCCCGTCGGTGGTCACCAGCGCCGCGGTCTGCAGATCGCCGATCAGCCCGTGGTTCTCGATGAGCGGGTATTCGTCCATCGGGGCGCCCCTTCCGGCCTGCGATTCACCCGAATGCACCCCCTCGATCAGCGTATGCCGGAGCTCCTGCTCCGGCTCGTCGGGCGAGGCCCCGGGGGATACGGAAGTGGATCAGTTCCGTCCGGACCTCCCGGGTACGCAGCGATCACCGGTCCGGCGCGGACCCGTCCCGCACCGCCCGCACCGCGGCCGCCAGGACCTCCGCCGTGCTCTCCGAGTCGTTGATGTCGATGGTGACGCCCGGTTCGTCGGCGTGCAGCGGATCCAGCGTGGCGTACTGGGAGTCGAGCAGCGCCGGCGGCATGAAATGGCCCTTCCGCCGTGCCATCCGCTGCTCGGCCACCTCACGGTCGAGGGCCAGATACAGGAACCGGACGTCCGCTCCCGTACGCCGGAACCGGTCGCGATAGGCGCGCCTGAGCGCGGAGCAGGCGACAACACCGCCGTGTCCACCCGACGCGGTGGCCCGGATCCACTCCGTGATCGCCTCCAGCCAGGGCCGCCGGTCGGCGTCGTCCAGCGGGTGTCCGGACGCCATCTTGGCGCGGTTCGCCGCCGAGTGCAGGTCGTCCCCCTCCAGGAACGGCACACCGAGCAGCTGCGCGAGCCCGGCTCCCACGGTGGACTTGCCGGACCCGGAGACACCCATCACGATCACCACACGCGGACCGCCACCGCTACGGCCGACGGTCCTCCCGGACCTGCGGACGGCATGCATGACTCCACTATCACCCGCACTCCCGGACCGGGGCAGCCGACGTTTCCGGTGCCGGGTCGGAAGCCTTTAGCGACAGGAAGCGACTTCACTCAGAGCCCACGAAGGGCACACCACCGTGTGATGGTCGCCACAGGGACGACGGGTGCCGAGCGGACAGGGCTGATTGTGGAACTTTCCCTGCGTGACCGGATACGCGCCGGCGATCCGGAAGCCTTCGCCGAACTGTTCGGCGCGCATGCCCAGGCCGTCTACGGTCATGCCGCCCGCCTGTCGGCAGACCGGGGCACTGCGGAGGACGTGGTGTCCCTGACCTTTCTGGAAGCCTGGCGGCTCAGGGAGAAGCTGAGACCCGAAGCCGCCGCCCTGGACGAAGACGCGGACCTACCCGACGGTGACGGGCTGCGCCCATGGCTGTACGGCATCGCCACCAACGTTCTGCGCAACACGCGCCGTGCCGCCCGCCGGCACAGCGCCGCGCTCGCCCGGCTCCCCGACCGCCCGGCGGATCGTCACACCCTGCCGGACTTCGCCGACGACCTCGTCGGCCGCATGGAGCAGGCCGAGCTGCTTGCTGCCGCACATACCGCGCTCGGCCGGCTGCGCAGAGCCGAACGTGAGGTGTTCGCCCTGTGCGTCTGGTCGGGACTGAGCTATGCGGCCGCGGGCGAGGCCCTCGGCGTGCCGACGAGCACCGTACGGTCGCGCCTCGCCCGGGCGAGGCAGCGTCTACGGACCCTGTCAGAGGCGGAGTTGGCCCGGCGCACGTCCGGCGAGCGGCCTGCCGCATACCCGGGGAAGCCAAGTACCGCCGTGACACCGGATGTTCCCCCTCAGCAGGAAAGGCCGGGACTCGGCCCGCGCACCGGACAGGTACCCGGTGGCCGTCCCGAGACGGCCCGGTCGACACAGGAGAAGCACCGATGAACCCCGAAGAGCGCGAAGAACTGGCCGGGCTGCTGCCGAGCCCGGGCGAGCCGGTCCTGACGAGCCGCCGCCACGACCTGCTGAAGGACCATCTGATGAGAGAGTTCACCGAGCAAGCCCCGGAACTCCTGGACATCAGGACAGCACCCGTCCGGCGACCGCGCGCCCCCCGCCGCCGGTTCGCAGTCATCGCCGTACCCCTCGCCACGGCGGCGGCGATCGTCGCCGCGGTACTCGCCGGCGCCACCGGGTCCAGGACCGCCACGACCGATGCGGACGCGGTCGGCCTCCTCCATCGCATCGCCGAGGTCGCCGCCGCGAAGAAGACCGTGCCCGTCAGGGACGACCAGTACGTCTATGTCCGCACACAGGGCTCCATGAAGTTCTCGGACAACGACATCCGGATCCTGCGCGAGGCGAGTTGGACCGCCGTCGACGGCAAGCGCGCGGGACTGCGCCGGGTCACGGTGCTGGTGGGTCCGCCGTTCCGGCCCCGGGACCCGTTCTCCTCCTACTCCAAGGGAACGCACGACATGCGGCTGAGCCCCGACCCGAACGTGCCCACGTTCCGCGAGCTTCAGACACTGCCCACCGACCCCGATGCGCTGCTGGAGAAGATCTATGCCGGCACGAAGGGGGAGGGGCAGACCAGACAGAGCGCGGCGCTGGAGAAGATCGGCGACATGCTGCCCGACGCCACGCTCCTGCCCGAACTGGACGCCGCGCTCTATCGCGCGGCCGCGAAGATCCCGGGCGTCTCGGTCGTCGCCGACGCCAAGGACTACACCGGCCGCTCCGGCATCGGCCTGAGTTTCGAGGAACGCGACGGCCGCACCGTCTGGGTCTTCGACAAGAAGTCCCTCGACTTCCTGGGCTCGGCGGACGAGGCGCTGCTGGATGTCGGGGTCACGGACAAGGCAGGCGAGACGTCGGCCACCTGAATGCCTGCTCCTGGAGAGCAGTGCCGTCTGGTAATTGAATCTCTCGCGCGCTCAGCCTGGGAAGCGTGGGTGGCCGCTCCTGCGGGCACACCGTGGGCACGGAGCCGTCGGTGGGAGTGGTGCGAGGCCGTACGCGGAGTACGGGGGCACCGCCGGGCCGCACCGGTCTCGTGCGGCTCGCGGCTCCTTGCCGAACCGGCAGACCCTCGGCTTTTCAACGGGCGAACGGCAGACGAATCGCCGTGCCCCCGGAAACCGTCACCAGCCGAGCGCGTCCTCGTCGGCTCGCGCGTCCCGGGGCGGCGCGACCGGGCGCGCGTCGTGGCAGGTGAAGCCGAGCCGGGTCAGGGCGCGGCGCATCTCGAACGACGTGAAGTCCCGGCGGTTCTGTCGGGTGATCACTTCCCCGACCTGCATCACGGGGTAGAGCCGGCCGTCGATGGTGACGGACACGCCGGTGACGGGTTCGGGGGTGATGCCGTCCATCGACTGCTCGACCTCGCTCTTGGTCAGGTCGAAGGGGAAACGGGCGATGACACAGCGCATGGATGCCTCCGCGGGATGGGTGAGAACACCGGGGAACGACTCTGGAGAGGCCGGACGCGCGACGGCGGCCGGACGGCGGTCAGGGGGTGAGCGCGAGGATGCCCAAGGCGTAGCCGTGGTCGTCGACCACGGGGGAGACGTTCAGTATCCGTATCCGCATGGCGGCTTCCGCGTCGCCGAGTGCGGCGGTCGACGCGGTGAACGGTCCGCGGTCGAGCGGGATGTCCCGCAGCCGGGTCCGGTCGCTGAACCACGAGCCGCCGCGGTGCGCGGTGAGCTGGGCCCGGGTGACCAGTCCCGCGCACCGCCCGTCCTCGTCCTGGAGGAGCAGGTGGGGGACGCGGGCTCCGATGAGCACGGAGAGGGCCACGTCGACCGCCATGTGGTCGTCGACCTGCGGCCCGGGGGCGTGCAGCATGGCGTCGCGGGCGGTCAGGCCGGTGCCGTCGGCCTGGCCGGACCGGTGTGCGCGAGGCGGAATCGGCGTCATCGGCGTCAAGGGCTTCTCCTCTTCGTCGGGGCGGGCAGGAGGGCGGCGTCTCGGCGGGGCTGCTGGGAGCGGGGGCGGGAGCGCGTTCCCCGTGCCCGGCCTATGCGGTGGACCCGGGGGCGGAGCGGCGCGCTCGGGCCGCGGCCCGGCCGTCTCCGCGCTGTCCGGCGGCCCGGCCCCGGCGGTCACGGCCGGCGGATCCCTTGCCCTCGCGTTGTCCGGCGACCGGCGCGGGGACGGTGACCGGCACGCCGGACGGGGTCCGGGCGCCGGTGATGGCATGCAGTTCGGCCGCACCGGGGCGGATCCGGGCCGTGCGCGGGGTGATGCCGGCGTCGGCCATCAGACGGTCCACCGCTCGGCGCTGGTGCGGCAGGACGAGGGTGACGACGGTGCCGGACTCGCCGGCGCGGGCGGTGCGGCCGCCGCGGTGCAGGTAGTCCTTGTGGTCGCCGGGAGGGTCGACGTTCACGACCAGGTCGAGGTGGTCGACGTGGATTCCGCGGGCCGCGACGTTGGTGGCCACCAGGGCCGTGACGTGGCCGTCCTTGAACCGGGCGAGCGTCCGGTTGCGCTGCGGCTGGGACTTGCCGCCGTGCAGGGCCGAGGCGCGCACACCGACGGACAGCAGGTGCTCGGTCAGCCGGTCGACCGCGTGCTTGGTGTCCAGGAACATGATCACGCGTCCGTCGCGGGCGGCGATCTCGGTCGCGGTGGTGTCCTTGTCGGCGTCGCGCACGTGCAGCAGATGGTGCGCCATGGTGGTGACGCTGCCCGCCGGCGGGTCGACCGAGTGCACCACGGGGTCGTGGAGGTAGCGGCGCACCAGGAGGTCGATGTCACCGTCCAGCGTGGCCGAGAACAGCAACCGCTGCCCGCCGGAGGGGACTTGGTCGAGCAGTGCGGTCACCTGCGGCATGAAGCCCATGTCGGCCATCTGGTCGGCCTCGTCGAGGACGGTGACGGCGACCCGGTCCAGCCGGCAGTCTCCCCGCTCGATGAGGTCCTTGAGGCGGCCGGGCGTCGCGACGACGACCTCGGCGCCGCCGCGCAGGGCACTCGCCTGACGGCCGATCGACATGCCGCCCACCACGGTGGCGAGCCGCAGCCCCAGGGCACGGGCGTAGGGCGCCAGCGCGTCGGTGACCTGCTGGGCCAGTTCCCGGGTGGGGACGAGGACGAGGGCGAGCGGCTGCCGGGGCTGCGCGCGCTGCCCGTCGAGGCGGGCCAGCACCGGCAGGCCGAAGGCGAGCGTCTTGCCCGAGCCCGTACGACCCCGGCCCAGGACGTCCCGGCCCGCGAGTGCGTTCGGAAGGGTGGCCGCCTGGATCGGGAAGGGCACGGTCACGCCCTCGGCGCGGAGCGCGGCCAGCAGCCGTGCGGGCATGTCCAGTTCGGCGAACGCCTCGACCGGGGGCAGTGGCTCGGTCAGGGTGACGGGCGGAGCGAACTCCTGTCGGCGTGCGGTGGAGTGCGTTCCCTGGCGGCTCTTGCGCCCGGTGCCCGGACGAGGACCCTGGTGGCCCGTCTCCTGGTTACGGAAACGACTTCCGCGCGTGGAGCCTGTCGAGTGCAGGGCACTCCCGTTCACGCGGGAGCGACCGGAGGTGCCGCCGGTGCGACGGGTGCGGTTCAAGGTGGAACCTTCCTCGATACGGCGTATCGAGGAATTCCGTCCGACGGCGGGCGGCCGTACGTGGAATCACAAGAATGAGCCGAAGAAAAAACGGAACGCCGGGCCTCTCGATGCCGAAGCCGGGGCTGTCATCAATCCGGAGATCCCGGAAACCCCGGAGATCCCGGAAACCCCGGGAATCGAACATCCGGGTGTCGGGGTGTACGGGTGTACGGGTAAACGCAATGGCTGGGGCCCGCACCCCAGGAGCGCGGGCCCCAGCCACATGATGCGCGAGCCACTGGCTCGCGACGATGCGCGTCAGTCTCAGGCAGCGACGATGTTCTCGGCCTGCGGACCCTTCTGGCCCTGCGTGACGTCGAAGCTGACCTTCTGGCCTTCACGAAGCTCGCGGAAACCACCGTTGCTGATGATGTTCGAGTAGTGGGCGAACACGTCAGCGCCGCCGCCGTCCTGCTCGATGAAGCCGAAGCCCTTTTCCGCGTTGAACCACTTCACGGTGCCAGATGCCATATTGAATCTCCCTTGGGGGGCAGTGCCGAACCCTGCACTTTGCGGGGCCGAGTCGCCGCGATGATCACCCCTCCGGAAATATCCGGAAAGCTATGCAAAGAAAAAACCTCTGGCAACCAAAACTGCAACGGCTATCACGCTAACACAGCCCGGGAGGAACCGGCCATGCACTTTCGTGTCCGCCGGGCGATTCTCACCCCGCCGGAGTCGTTATTTCTGCACCGGCGGAACTAGATATTCGCGTCGCCCCCGTCCAGCTTCCGGCGTATTTCGCGGTTCAGGCGGAGGGCGTCGTCCAGCTGGTCCTCGAGGGAGATGATGCGGCACGCGGCCTCGATGGGGGTGCCCTGGCCGACCAGCTCGCGAGCGCGGGCGGCGACAAGCAACTGGCGGCGGGAGTACCGGCGGTGACCGCCTTCCGAGCGCAGTGGAGTGATCAGTCCGGCCTCGCCGACTGCCCTCAGGAAGGCGGGGGTGGTGCCGAGCACGTCGGCGGCCCGTCCCATGGTGTAAGCGGGGTAGTCGTCATCGTCGAGGTTGCCGACGACAGGGTCGTTCTCGGAGGGCATGACACCTTCGTTCCGGGAGCGCTGCGGAGGACCCAGGTGTGCGTGGCA
The DNA here is from genome assembly GCF_042720695.1 of Streptomyces sp. NPDC058457. Taxonomy (NCBI): domain Bacteria; kingdom Bacillati; phylum Actinomycetota; class Actinomycetes; order Kitasatosporales; family Streptomycetaceae; genus Streptomyces; species Streptomyces sp. NPDC058457. The sequence continues at coordinate 15,173 of NZ_JBHXLU010000006.1, forward strand.
CCCGTGCTCCGGAGGAATCAGCACCCATCTGCGTCGTGCCACAACCCTATCTCCGGCGGGCACGGACATGTGGCCCCGCCGTGACAGATTTCCTCCGGGTACACCCCGATGTCCGTCCCGCCGGCCTTCGGCACGCCGGTCCGGCGAGCCGCCGCACATCGTCACCGGCCGTCGACGACAGCCCCGACTCGGGCGCGGTACGCCGTCGCCTCGGCCGTTCGTCCCTCCCGGGCGTCCCGTGCGTTCCCCGAGCCGTCAACGGTGCGCGCGGGGAGGGAAGTCGAGGCCGGTCGGCCGTTCCCGCCGGGGCTCCTTCTGCCTCGCCTGTTCCTCTTGCCGCTCCTGCTACTCCTGCACTTCCCGCTCTTCCCGTTCCTCCTCCCGTTCCTCCATCAGGCGGACGCCCTCGTGTGTCAGCGAGACGGCGGCCGGGGTGCGGTGCGAGGTCCATTCCACGTTGATCAGGCCCTCGTCGGCCAGGTAGACGCAGGCGGCGGAGAGATCCTCGTCGGGCAGGCCCAGCTCGGCGCGGAGCGCCGATCCGCTGACCTCGGGGCGGTTGTGCTCCACAGCCCCGTACAGGGATCGCAGGACCGCCTTCCGGTTGTTCTTGCGTTCGCGGAGTTTCGTCATGTCTGTCGTTCTCCGAGGTATTGACGGCCGCGTGGGGACGGCCGGGACAACGGACCCTCCTGGCCGCACGGACCCGGGTCACACCTCATCGGCGTGTGCCGACGCCTCCCCCGTCGACTCGCTGGCCGCGAGCCACGACCGTGCGGGTTCCGCGGTGTGGGCGGTGTCGAGGGTGAGATGGAGCCGGGTGCCTCCGCCTTGTCCGGCGGGGTAGCTGCGCTGCTCGGTCGAGGCGAAGCAGTGCCGGAGGACCTCGGCCACGCGCCGGGCGACCTCCGGGGTCGCGGCGACGATGCGCACCTCTGCATGGCCTCGGGAGGGCAGGGAGTCGTACTCCATAGGGACCTCCTGGCGGGCGACCGGCAGAACGCGGACGCATCGCTGCCCGATACGCCGGGAGACGGTGCGGGGGCGGCTGCGGCGGGTCTCCACGCGGGCCCGTCCGAGTTACCCAGCGACCCCCTTTTCTGAAGGGTATGCCGGGGAGGACCGCCCGTGCGTGCCACGGCCGCACGGTGGTACAGACCGTGGTACGGCCCGTGGTACGGCCCGTCACGGGTTGCCCGCCCCCGGTGACCGAACGGAGCCGGGCCGATCGGCCCGTGCCCGACAGCAGAGGCCGATCCGAAGGCAGCTGTCGCGCCCGGCCGGAAGTACGGTGCGCACACCGGGACGTACCGCGCACCGGGACGTTCGGCGACCGGGACGTACCGCGCACCGATTCGGGCACCGGTGCCACTCTCGGTGATCGCCGGTGCCGGGGAAGGGGCCGCGTGAGCCCCCGCCGTTTTCCGGCGGGAGCCTGCCTCCGCCTACGTGCGCAGCAGCCGTTGGGTGAGCTCCCGGTACTGCCGCAGCGCGCCCCGCAGTTCGGCGGAGTCCGTTTCCGGGTCCCGGTCCTGCCAGCCGGCGCGAAGGCCCCGCCGCATCTCCGCAAGGGCGTTCGCGAGCTGGGCGGCGGCTTCGTCGAAGGCGCCCTCGGCCTCCTCCAGCGCCTCGCGCGGGGTGTCCGCGAAGGTGTTGACGGCGTGTCCGAGGCGGCGCACGATCTCGTCCCGTTCCTCCGGGGGGAGCAGCGGCTCCGGGCCCGTGGTGCGGCGTCCGCCCGGGCCCGGGGTCCGCTCCGGTGGCTGCTGGGCACGTGTCTGGTCGTACATCGTCGTGTGTACCGCTTCCGTTTGCGATGGGGGCACCGCCCGAAGGCGCCCTTCGCCTTCCCGACGGCCTGCTTCAGACTTCCGGAGACCCGGTCGACCCTGCCCTTCATTGCCATCAGCCGTCCCGTCAGTCAACGTCCGGCGACGATACGTGTCAACGCGGCGCAGGCCCGAGTGCATCCGGCCGAAGGCCGCTGATCAGCGGAATCCGGGTATCCCCCGGCCCGGGGAGTACGGTGGGCGGAACGAGGGTGCGTCGTGCCTATCCGACAGGCCGTCACCAGCACACCACCCATCCCCCAGGGGCAGTCCGTGACCCCGGCCGCACCTCCGTCCCAGCGGCCCTCGCCGAGGCCAAGGACCCCTCCATGCGCCCCAGCCCCGTTCACGCCCGCCCCGCTGTGGGCGGGACTTGCCCGCATCGCACTCTTCCACCACGCGGCCCGGAGCGTCGATTCGCCGTGCCACGTGGTCGGTGAGAGCGCCTCCCGCACCCGACGGCACGGCTGAGGGCCATGAAGGGCAGGGGCGCCGCGCGTCGCACCTGACGGCAACCACGCATCCATCTACGGAAGTTGGCAGCAGCCTCATGACCACCGCACTGCAACCACCGCTTCCCTCCCACCCCGTCCTCCGCCTGCGGCTGGCGCCCCGCAGCGAGCTGCCCCGGTCCATCGACGGAGCATGGTGGCCGCGCTCCTACGACCTCCTCGTGGAACTCCCGCGACTGCTGGCCGGGTTGCCGCGCGAGTGGGGCCACATCACCAGTGTCACCGTCAACGGGGCGGTGTGGTCCGCGGCGCCCGGCCGGATACTCGTCTCCAACCAGGTCGTACGACTGCACAGAGCCCTGGCGGCGAACGCCCCGCACACCGTCGTCCTGCTCGCCACCGGCCGAGGGCGCTGGGACCTTGTGGTCGTGCCTCCGGACACCACCGAGGACGCCGCCGAACCGCTCCTGGCGGCCGCGGCGGGCGCCCTCGGGGAGGGCTGACCCTGTCGTCCGTGACATCCCCGCCGGCCTTCCCGCCCTGATCAACCCACCCGCACCGGCCCTGTTCCCGGCGACCGCCGGGCCCGCCGGGGCGGGCCCGGCCGGGAGTACGGTGGAGAGACCGAGGGCATGCCGTGCACCGCCTCCGACACCGGTGCCGTTCTCGGGGATCGACGACGCCGGGGCGGCCTTCGCCCGTGCCCGGGGCAGGGTTGCTCATGCCCGCGCACGCGTTCCTCCCGGTGACCTTGGCCCTCCCCGCGCTCCAACCCGCACGGGGCAGGCCGCGCACTCGCCTGCCGGACCCGGCGAAGGCGGAGCGCCGCTCCTCGCCCGAGGTGGCGGAACGCGTCCGTCCGCTGACCCGTGGTCAGGTCGCGGACCGTCTGCAGGAGCTGGGTGACCTGTACGCGGAGACCTCCGGTGGCGACGCGTGGGCGTGGAACCAGGCGCGTGCCACCTTCCTGCTCCATCTCGCGGCCGACGCCCGGCGACCGGGGTTCTCCCTGCTGATAGCGGAGACCACGGCCCTGGCCGGATACGCCTACGGCTTCCCCACGGCCGGCGCGGGTCCGTGGTGGGCGGGGTTCGGCGGACGCGTCGGGGGGAGCCTGCTCCGGCGCACCACCCCCGGTGAGCTCTTCGTCGTCTCCGGAATCGTGGTGCCGCCACGCGTGCGCCGGGAGTACAAGGACCAGGTCTGGAACCTCGCCCGGCGCCTGCAGCGGCGACTGCTCGCCGACCACGGCGCCGCGCTCGGCGTCACGCTGGTCGACGCCCGGGACGCCAGGACGGTCGAGACCATGCGGTCCTGGGGCTGGCGGTACGCAGGAGACGACACCCTCCGGACCGTGCGACTGGCCGTGCCGCCCGGTCCGTTCCGCATTCTGGTACTGGCTCCGGGGACGTGAGCGTTCGCCGGTGTCAGCGCGTGCCGCCTCTGCGCAGGATCTTGTCCATGCCGACCGCGACGACGACGAGGGTTCCGGTCGCGATGTCCTGATAGAGGCTGTCGATACCCGCCTGGGTGAGACCGGAGCGCAGCACGTTGACGATGAGTGCCCCGATCAGCGTTCCGACGACGCTTCCCCGGCCGCCGAAGAGGCTGGTCCCGCCGATGACGACGGCGGTGATGCTCTCCAGATTCGCCGTCTGGTACGCGTTGGGGTCGGCATTGGGGATGCGGCCGAGGGCCTGCCAGGCGGCGATGCCGTAGAGGAGACCGGCGATGACGTAGACCGACAGGATCGTGCGCGGGACGTTGATGCCGGCCAGCCGGGCGGACTCGGGCGCGTTGCCGACGGCGTAGATGTGCCTGCCCCAGCCCGTCCTGGTGAGCACGTACCAGAAGAACGCGTACAGACCGAGAAGCAGGAACGTTCCCCAGGTGAGGAGTACGCCGCCGAGGTGGACACCCTGTCCCCAGAAGACGAGCAGGTCGCTGGTCACCGGAAAGCTGAGGGAATCGGAATAGAGCCTGCTCGTGGCGTAGACGACGCTCAGTGCGCCGAGGGTGACGATGAAGGGAGGCAGGTCCAGCCGGGCCACGAGCAGGCCGTTGACGCCCCCGAGGAAGGTCGCCACGGCCAGGCCGAGCAGCAGCGCCGCCACGGGGCTGTCCCCCTCGAAGACGAGCTTGGCCATGACGATCGTGCCGAGCACCGCGATGGCCCCGTTCGCCAGGTCGATGCCCGCGGTGAGGATGATCAGGGACTGCCCGAGCGCCAGGGTGCCGATCACGATGGTCTGCTGCAGCACCAGGGAGAGGTTCTCCGGCGTCATGAACGTGTCCGTCGTGAGCGAGAAGACCAGTACGGCGACGGCCAGGGCGGCGAGGGGGCCGACCACCGGCGTGCGCAGGGCGTACCGCAGCGCCTCCCGCAACAGGCCGCCCGGCTGTCTCGCGGCGGTGCTGGTGGTACCGGGAGATCTCATGATCCTTTACTGGTCCCTTCCACCGGTCGGCGCCCGAGGGTCATCCCCAGCAGTGCCGGAGTCCCCAGTCCGTGTTGCGGGACGCCAGTCCCCGCACCGGCTTGTCGGTGATGAGTTGCGTGCCCGTGTCGGTGAAGCCGACCGGTTTCTTCCCGCTCCTGGCGAACTCGGTGACCGCGGCCACTCCGTCGTCGGCCATCCTGACCGGGAACTGCATCACGGTGGCCGCGTACGTGCCGGCTCTGACGGCCCGCACGCCGTGGCATCCGCCGTCGATGGTGCCGATGGTCACCTGCCGGGTGAGGCCGCGTGCGGCGATGGCCGCGGAGGTACCGTCGGCGACCGGTTCGTTGATGGTGTAGGCCGAGTTCACGTGGGTCGTACGCTGCAGCAGGTTCTCCGTCGCGGTCTGCGCCACGTTGCGGTCGCCGTTGGTGTTCGCCCGCCCGCGGATCGCCGGTGAGTCGTTCTCGATCCCGAAGCCCTTGAGGAACCCGTCGTGACGCTGCTGGCTGACCGAGGAGCCCTCCGTACCGTCCAGCATGATCAGCTCGGGGGGCCGGTCGGCGAGTACGGCCCTGACATACGCGCCCTGGAGGCGTCCGGCCTCGGCGTTGTCGGTCGCGTACGTGGCGTCCACGGCGTCCGCCGGGTCCGTGGCGGTGTCCAGCGCGATCACCAGGATGCCCGCCCGCCGGGCTTCCGCGATGACGCCCAGGATCCCCGTCGTGTTCGACGGCGTGATCAGGATCCCCTGCACATGGCGGGCGATGAGGCTCTCCACCGCGGCGACCTGGCCCTCGTTGTCGCCGTCGAACTTCCCGGCCAGGGCGATGAGCTCGGCGCCGTTCTTCTTCGCCGCGGCCGCGGCGGCCTTGCGCATGGTCACGAAGAACGGGTTGGTCTCGGTCTTGGTCACCAGACCGATCGTGACCTTACGGTGCTCGCCGTCACCCGAGGCGCCCTGACTCCCGCCGCAGCCGGCGGCGGCGAGCAGCAACGTGCCCGCCAGGAGGAGCGTGACCCCCTGCCGGGGGCGCCGTGGCCGGCTGCGCCTGCGGAGGGGGTGATGGTGCGCCATCGGTGACACCCTCCTCTGACCGCGGCCGGGGCCGGCGCCTGGAAGCCTCCGCGATCCACATAAGTGTGCCCATATCGTTAATAAATATCGCATTATGCCCTCAGTCCAGTCTCCTCCTCGGCGGCCTGCCGGCTGGCGGTTTGCACCCGCCCCGAGAGGGGCGAAAGATGATGATTTGACGCGAGGAGCGTCACCACGACCGGGGCGAAGAGGGTGAGATTCGCGTGACTGGGCCGCCCCTGCTGTCGCTACGCGGAATCTCCAAGCGATTCGGTGCCGTCCAAGCCCTCCAGGATGTCGATCTGGAGCTCCGCAGAGGCGAGGTTGTCGCCCTCTTGGGCGACAACGGTGCCGGCAAGTCCACCCTCATCAAGGTCATCGCGGGTGTCGACCCCGCCGACAAGGGCGTCATCGAGTGGGAGGGCCAGGTGGTCCACATCAGGACCCCTCGGATCGCTCAGCGCCTGGGCATCGCGACCGTCTACCAGAACCTGGCGCTGTGCAACTACCTCGATGTCGCCGAGAACCTCTTCCTGGGACGGGAACGGCGGTGCCCCGGTGCCCGGGGTCGCCTGTTCCGGTTGATGGACAAGGACGGCATGCGCAGGGAGGCTCTGCAGCAGCTCGACGCACTGGGCATCCGTGTTCCCGACGTGCGTGCTCCGGTCGCTTCGCTGTCTGCGGGCCAGCGGCAGACCGTGGCGATCTCCCGCGCGCTTCTCGGCCGGCCCAAGGTGGTCCTCCTCGATGAGCCCACCGCGGCGCTGGGCGTTTCTCAGGCCGGTCATGTCCTCGATCTCGTCGACGAGCTCCGCGAACAGGACATCGGAGTGATTCTCATCAGCCACAACCTGGGAGACGTCAAGGCTGTGGCGGACGAGGCGGCGGTGCTGCGGCTGGGCCGCAACAACGGCCTCTTCCATGTGCCGACCACACCGCAGGAAAGGATCTTCTCCTCCATCATCGGCGTCACGAGCAACAACCGGTCATGACCGCCTTGCGGCCGAGGCCCTTTCCGTCGGGGCCGACGCGGCCTCCGCGGTGGTCCGGGCGAGGAGGTCCGGCCTGTCCCGCATCATGTAGTTGCTCACGGCGATCCGCTCGGAGGCCGGCGGCTCCGGCGGCGCGGTGAAGGACACGGACACCGCCGTGCCACCGTCGCGCACGAGTCCGGCGTACGAGCCGAAGCGGGCCGTGTCGCGAGTGAGGTCGAGGAAGGCGTCGATCCCGTCGGGACGCGTCCTGCGGACCTGCTGCACGATGTCGCCTGCCGTGCAGTCGGCCGTCTCGGCGGCGCCGAGGCCGCGGATCCACCGGGCGGCGTCGGGCCGGGCGGTCGCGATGACCTCCGCACCGCGGGCGGCCGCCGGCTGGACGGCGAAAACGCCCACCCCGCCGGTGGCTCCGACGATCAGGACCGACTGCCCGGCTCGCACGCCGACGGCCTCGATGACGCCCGGCGCGGTCATGCCCGCGGTCCGCAGTGCCGCCGCGATCTCGGCGGGCATGCCGTCCGGGACCAGCTGGAGCGCCCCGCCCGCCGGCACCTCCGGGACCACCGAGTACTCGGCGATGGTGCCGTGGCCCAACGGCGTGCGGCGGAACTGGCCGTGCACGGTGTCACCGGGCCGGAACCCGCGCACGCCCTCCCCGGTCTCCGTCACCCGGCCCATGCCGTCCACCCCCAGGACGAGCGGCGTCACGTACGGCATGGGCAGTCGGCCCTCGGCGATGCCCATGTCGACCGGGTTCAGCGACGCCGCCGCCAGTTCGACCAGGACCTCCCCCGGTCCCGGGCCGGGGACGGGGAGCTCCGTCAGTTCGGGCGTGTCACCGATCCGGTGCACCCCGACAGCGCGCATGGCTCATCCCCTGTTCCGCGGTCCTGTTCCTCGGCGACCGTGCGGGGCGCCGACGGCCGCCAGTGAACCCGGCACGGTGCTGGACCTGAAGGACCGATTCCGCCGCGGTTGATACCCTGCAGGTATGAATGATCTGGAGACGCGGCAGCTCCGGTATTTCGTCGCGGTCGCCGAAGAACTGCACTTCGGACGCGCGGCCGAGCGGCTCGGCATGGCGCAGCCACCGCTGTCCCGCGCGATCCGGGAGTTGGAACGCCAGCTCGGTGTGGCGCTGCTGAGACGCACCACACGCCGGGTCACGCTCACCCCGGCCGGGGAGGTCATGCTGCAGGACGCCCGGACCGCCCTCGACGCGGTCAGCTCCGCCGGCCGACGCGCCCGGCATGCGGGCGAGCCCACCCCTCGGCTGCGGCTCGCGCTCAAGCCCGACGTCGACGGCGGCCTGCTGCCGCGGATCCTCGACGCGTACGCCGGAGAGGAGGCGGCCCTGCCGGTCCACCTGGTGCTCGGCCGCATCGGCGAGCAGGCGCAGGCGGTGCGGGACGGCCGTGCCGACACCGCGCTGCTGCTCAACCCCTTCGACGACCGTGGCCTGGATTCCGAGCCGCTGATCACCGAACCGTTCCTGCTCGCCCTGGCCGCCGCGGACCCCCTGGCCGCCCGCCCGTCCCTGCGACTGGCCGACCTTGCGGGCCTCAGCCTCCCCGACGGCGGTCCCGCGGACCAGGGCCCCGGTGCCGGCCGGCACGGCCGGACCGGGCCAGGCGGCGACATGGCCACGGCGAGCACCGCGGAGGGCACCTCCGACCTGCCGGAGATCTTCCGGCTCGTCGAACTCGGCAGCGTCGTCTGCTTCTTCCCCGCCTCGCTCACCCGGCGCTATCCACGACCCGAGATCGCCTACCGGCCGGTCGAGGACCTGGAACCGACCACGCTGGCGGTCGCGTGGCCGCACGGCTCCCGTTCCGCGGCCGTCGCAGCCTTCGTCCGCACCGCCACCGCGGTCGCGGCGGCGACCCGACCCCAGGGCCGGGAAACACCTCGGACAGCAACTGCCTGACGCCATCGCGGGTGGCTCCTGCAAGAGCGTCCAACGGCCCTGCCGAACGGGATCTGCGAACTCGATCCAGACACCGGGTCCGTCGATGCGCACGTAGTCACCCTGGCTGCTCAGGCCGCTAGAGGGCGGATCACGCCGCCGTCGACCACGGTTGTCCGCTCTCACGGGCCCGCTTCGGGCACGGACGCCCCCGCCCGGCAGCCGCTGGATATGTGCGTACGACGCCTGCACCGACCGGTCCGCATCGTGTCTTGGGCTGGTCCGGAGTGTCCGTCGCGACCGCTCACGGATCCTCGCCCGCTCCGGCTCGTGCTGTCCTCGAAACACCGTGCGTACCGGGACCCTTGTCGCCTGTTGTCCGCAGCGACGAGCGACGGGGGTTCGCGTGCCTGTCAAAACGACGAGACCAGCCCTGATCGAGCAGGGGCACTGGCTGACGGTATGGGACTGCAAGAGGGTCCTGGTGGTCGTGCACACCGTGGCCTTCGCCCAACTACTGTGCGAGGTCTTTGAGTTGCTGGAGACCGACCTGCGGGTTCAGTCTTTGGGGTCCTCGACGATCAGGGGGCGTACAGGCTGCGGTCGAGCTGGACGCCGATGTGCGGGCGGGATGCCGTCCATGTCGACGTACTGCGGGTGTACCGCGTCCGTGAGACGGACGGGGTACACCCATGCGCACGGGCCGGGGGATCCGGCGGATCAGCCCCAGTGGATGTCGGCCAGTGTGTCCAATGGCATCCGCTCGGCCACGGACTCGGGTACGAGCAGGTGGTCGCCTTTGTGGAGGGTGGCGGGGAAGCGGATGTGGGTGCGCTGTTCGAGCTCGTCGAGGGTGACCTGGAAGACGCGGAACTCGTCGAGGTCGAGGACTTCGAGCTGGTCCAGGTTCTGCGTGAGCAGGAACGCCTTGGCCTTCAGCTCACCCCGCTCGACGAAGCCGATGACCTTCCAGAACTCGCGGGGTATCTTCACCCCGCGGTACACGCGGTCGTCCTCCTGGAAGACCGGTCCGCCGAAGACGCTGACCTTGAGGTCGTCGACGTCGACGTCGGCGAAGACGGCGTCTTCCAGCTCGCCCCACAGGCCGTCCTTGGCGCTCTGGTTGAAGTCGTCCATCTGGGGGGTGATGTTGGTGTAGAAGAACGAGTCGGTGTTCGCCTTGTGCGCCTCGGGCAGGCTGCCCCACAGCAGGTCGGCGCGGCGGGCTATGTGGCCGCGGTCGAGCCGGTTGGTCTCGTACAGTTCGTTGCCGACCTGGGTGTTCGCGGGCAGTCGCGGGTCCTTGGTGAACGGGATCCCGGAGCGGCTGAGTTTCTTCAGGCTGGCGCCGTCGATGTTCCAGCTCACCCATATGGGCAGGCGCCGCTTCTTGCTGAGCGTCAGCGAGAAGTGCGTGTAGTCGATGACCTCGGTCCCGTCGAGCCGTACGGCGTCGCCGCTGAGCTGTGCGGAAAGTCGCGGGACGTCGATCTGCTCGTCGAGGAACTGCGGGTTGTAGCCCAGCAGGGGTTGCACTTCCTCGGGGGTGGGCTGCTGCAGGCTGATGCCGAGCTTCTCGAACACGGAGCTCGACAGGCAGGCCAGTGCGTGGTCGTCCGGGTCGCCGGCGCTTTCGCCGCCGAAGTGGAGTCCGGCGATGACCTTGCCGGGCCGGCCGTTCTGCTTGAACAGCCACGCCGCGCCAGAGTCGCCGCCGCTGCTGATCTGCCGGTCCGCGGCCGGGTGCTCGCTGTCGGGCCCGATCTCGAAGCACCCGATGGTCCGCTCGCCGACGTCGCCCCCATAGTCGATCTTGACCATGGTCCCGATACGGCGCACGATCCCGTGCGTGACGCCCGTCGTACGGCCGCTCTTGATCACCTTGTCGCCCAGCTCCGGCTCGCCCAGCTCCTGGGGTGCCACGCCGAGGTCCAGGATCTTCGGGTCGAACGTGCGTCCGCCGTCGATGGTCGCGACGGCGCAGTCACCGGCCGGACCGAGATGGGAGCGCTTGAGGGCGCCGAGGTGGTTGCGGGAGACGCGGTTGTCGTCGAACCGGCCGGGCTGCACGATCTCCTCGCCCAGCTGACCGTCCGGGCCCTGCAGGACATGCCAGTTGCTGAGCACGTACGGGGTGCCGTCCGTCTTGTCGAACACGATGCAGCCGATGGTGCCGGCCGTCACGGTCACACCTCCGACGCTCGCTCCCGGGATGATCGGGTCGAGGTGCCTCTTGCGCTCCGGCTGCTCCGCCTCGGCCACCACCCGGAAGTGCGGCGTGTAGCTGCGCTGGACGACGTCGGTCGGCACCTGTATGCCGTCCACCGTGACGGTGTCCGGTATCCGGGTCGTGCCCAGTGCCTCCAGCGCCTCCGGCTCGGCCTTGCTGTCGACCGTGAACTGCAGCACGACCTGCTTGCCCCGCACCCCGTTCTTGATCTTCTGGCCGATGCCGACGGACGACACGTTGGGGTCCTTCAGCAGGTCCGGTCCTCGCGTGCGGATGTACTGCTTCAGGGAGTCGATCAGCTTGTCCTGGGCAGAGGCGGATTTCCTCGGCGGCGACGCAGCCTTCTTCTTGCCGTTGACGGTCATGAGTCCCAAACGTCCTTTCGCGGAAGGAGCGGCACGCGCAACGTGCACCGCGAACCGGCCGGAGCCGGCCCGGCGTCCCCTTGGGCGTCCACTGATCGACTGTTCGACATCTCATCGAATCAGCGATATGCGGCATATGCCGTGATTTAGTAACCCAAGAGAGCAGGGGGTGAGTGACGCGGTCCGGCAGAGCAGATGCCTCCGTCCCGCTTCACGGGTCGAGCAGCGCTTGCAACTTCCCGTCCCCCTTCCGCCGGTGGCTTCGGCGACGCCGGTGGCGCCCGCCCGTACGCCGGTGACCCGGAACCGCGGGGAGCCCCTCTTCGCGGGTCAAGGGGCGTCAGCCTTCGAAGCGGGTGCCGGCCCGAAGGGTCGCCGTCGCAGGAGCACGGTTCCGTACCGGCAGGCCGTGGAGGGACCCGCCGGAGCGCAATGATCGACGAGGCCCGCGTCCTCGGGGCGGGTCACTCGGTGCCGGCGGGACGGTGAGCGTCCTCGTCCGGGAAGAGGGTTGCGGCCACGTGCCGGGTGTCGGCGTATTCGACGACCGACGCGATCCTGCCGTCGCGGACCGTGTAGATGCCGAGGCAGCGGTTGTCGTAGGTGTCGCCGCGCACGGTCGTGGCCCTGGCGGTCCATTCGGCCACCACGCGGTCGCCCTCGGCGATGGTGCTGACCAGTTCGATTGCCAGGGTGCCGGGGACGAAGGCAGGTCCCATGCCGCCGAGGAACTCGTTGATGATCGCGTCGCGTCCGTGCCACACCTTGGAGATGGGCAGGTCGCCCGGATAGTGCCAGGTCGCGTCCGCGTGGAAGCTGTCGTGGATGACATCGCCGTCGCCGTCGCGGACGGCCTCGACATAGCGGATGACGACGGCCCGGGGGTCGCTGGTGGTCATGATTCTGCTCCTTCGGCCGGTCTTGCCGCCGGTCGTCTCGGTGAGGTTCAGGACAGGGTGGCGGGGTTCAGGACAGGGTGAGGACGGCCTTGCCGCGGATGCGGCGGTCGCGCAGGGCGGCGAGGACGGTCGCGGTGTCGGCCCAGTCGGTGACACGGCCGATCTCGGGGTGCAGTCGGCCTTCGGCGGTCAGCCGGACGAGCGCCGCCAGATCGTCGTCGAGGCGGCTGTCCGCGTCGAGGTAGTGGAAATGACGGATGGTGGCCGACTCGGGTCCGGTGAAGAAGTCGAAGAAGTCGAGCGTCGCCGGCATGCGGCTGGCCTGCCCGAACCAGATCGCCGTGCCGCGCCTGGCGAGCCGCGCGAGCGCGAGGGAGAGTGCCGGCCCGCCGGTCGACTCCAGCACGATGTCGTAAGGGCCCTGAGCATCGGTGACGTGGTGGACGACATCGGTGGCGCCGAGTTCCGCGAGCCGCGCGCCGCGCTCGGCGTTCCTGGTCACGGCGGTGACCTGGGCCCCGGCGGCGGTCGCGAGCTCGGTGACGAAGTGGCCCACACCCCCGGAAGCACCGGTCAGCAGGATCCGCCGTCCCAGCACAGGTCCGGCGGCGCGCAGCAGCCGCAGCGCGGTGAGCCCGGCAAGCGGCAGCGCCGCGCCCTGGACCGCGGAGACGCTGTCCGGCAGCTCGGCGAGCGCGTCGGTCGGCACGGCCACGTACTCCGCCCAGCCGCCTCCCATGGGATGGCCGACGACCCGGGTGACCCCGGACGGTCCGCTGCCGTCGGCGGCCGACTGCACCACCAGCCCCGCGATGTCCTTGCCCGGCCGGTCGCCGGAGGCGGGCTTCGCCAGCTTGAACGTCTCACCCCGGTTGACGGAGAAGGCTTCGACCTTCACCAGCACTTCGTCGGGGCGAGGCGTCGGCTCCGCGACATCGGCGAGCACGACCGGCTCGGAGGGATCTCCGGTCGGTATGAAGGCTTTCATCGTGATCTTCCCCTCGGTGGCGGTGTCCTCGGGGACCATCCGACCGGGCGGAGCGGGGGCTCGGCCAACAACGAATCAGCCCGGCCGACAACGCCCGGTTGTCGCATAAGGTCAATGGCATGGACCTCGATCTCGCGCTGGTCCGCGCTTTTGTCGCGACAGCCCGGACCCTGCACTTCGGGAGGGCCGCCGATGAGCTGGGCACCAGCCAGCAGGCACTGTCCAAGCGCATAGCGCGGCTGGAGAAGCTGCTGTCCGTGCAGCTGTTCGAGCGCCAGGGTGGGGTCCGGCTGAGCGAGGCCGGGGAGCGGTTTCTGCCGGCCGCACGCGAGGCGCTCGCTGCGGGCGATCGCGCGATCGCGGCGGTGACGGGTGCCGGACCGGTCGTACGGATCGACACCTGGGGACATCTGTACGCACCGATGCGCACGGTCGCCGACGCCGTACAGGCACTCGGCCCGGTGCGGTGGGAGCCGAGCCCGGGACGGGACTGGCCGTCGGTGGCGGAGGCGTTGCTGCGCGGCGACACCGATCTGGGATTCGGCCGGGTGCATCCGCTCCCCGACGGCCGGGACGCGGGCCTCACCCAGCGGCTGGTACGGCTGGAACCCGTCGACGCGGTCGTCGGCCCGTCCCACCCACTGGCCGTCGCCGACGTACTGCGCCCTGCGGACCTGCGCGACAGCGTGCTGTGGTGTCCGGCGGAACTGACCCGCCTCGACTTCCTGCGCCGCTTCGCCGACGAATTCCGGATACCGCGCCGGCACGACGGCCCCAATCTGGGCCTGGACCATCTTGTACGGCACATCCGCACCGAGCCCGACGCCTTCACCCTCTTCCCCGCCGACGCGCCGCTGCCGGACCACGCGGGCCTGCGCTGTATCCCCCTCGCCGACCCGACACCGCTGTACGCGTGGTCGCTTGCCTGGCTCGAGTCCTCCCGCCACCCCGGACTCGACACCTTGCTACGAGGCTTCGCCGAAGCCGGCCGTACTCGGCGCTGGCTGGACTACACACCGCAGCGTGACTGGCTCCCCGACATCGACCACCCGAAACTCACGGTTCACGAGCCACCGGCCGCCGTCGCGGGCGTGCCGAGGCCGGTCCGACTTCCGCCATCGCGGACAAGCCCGTGACGAGCGGCGCAGCCTCGGTGTCGAGCGATGAACAAGCCCCAGGCCACTGGCCTGGGGCTTCAAGAGGAGCGGGTGACGAGAGTCGAACTCGCGCTCTCAGCTTGAGAAGCGAGGGTGCCTGTGTGGCCGTGCAGGCTCTGACCTGACGTCGGATTGCAGATGCAGACTCCTGTAGCAGCGTAGGCGGCCCGAGGACGGTGGGGGCCCGATGGGCGGTCGCGTTCGGCCGAGTGGAGTGACCCGGCCCGGTGCGGAGGCATGAAGATCCTTCTGCGCCGCGATCCTCGAACGCCTCGGTACCAAGGGCCGACCCTCACGCTTTCCGGTGTGCAAGGGCCGCGAAAGCCGCCGTTGGCGTGCGTCCGTCCCTGCCCGGGTCCGGGAAAGGTGACGCTTGATCGTTCGGGTGCGCTGGTATTCCAGGGCACTCCGGTGACGGCTGTGCCCTGCGATGGCTGATGACAACTACAACGGGGCTTCTGGGTGGGGCATGAGAACTGAACATGGTGTTCGGCGCGGTCGGCGTCGAGCTGGTCCGAAGAAGCGGACGTGGGTGGCGTTGGGGGCGGTCGTCGCCGGTGGCGGCGTGGCTGTGGCGACCGTCGCCATGGCCGGCTCACCAGGCCATGGAGCGCCGGCCGCGCAGGGACCGATCAAGACGCATGTCCACTCGCTGTCCCTGACCGGAGCCGGCGCGTCGCTCAAGACGCTGGGGGCCCGGTCCACGGCTCCGTTCAGCATGGTCGGTGTCACCTGGAACGGCGCGCACGCCAAGCTGCACGGCACGGTGGAGGTGCGGACCCGTTCCGCCGCCGACGGTCACTGGACCGAGTGGCTGAAGATGCAGCAGCCGGACGAGCTCCCCGACGCCGCTGAGCTGAACCGTCCCGGTGTGCGCGGCGGGATGTCCCCGATGTGGTCGGGGCCGTCGAACGGAGTCCAGGTCCGCGCGACCGGCGCGGGCAGGACCACCGCGTTGCCCGCCGGGCTGCGGGTGGACCTGGTCGATCCGGGCAAGCCCGCCACCGGCGGGGCACAGCACTCCGGCATGGGTCTGGCGGACTACGCCATGGATGCGACGGCCTCCGACACCGCCTCCCCGACGGCCACCGACACCACCTCGCCGACGGACAGCTCCGCCCCGACCGACACCGCGACGGCCACCACGGGCACCGGCGCCTCGGACACCCCGACCGCGGCGGACTCCGCGTCGCCCACGGACACCTCCACGGCCACGGGCTCCACATCCGCCACCCCGTCCACCGGGACCTCCGCCTCGACCTCGCCGAGCGCGTCCCCGACGGCCTGGCCCAGCCAGCTTCCGACGACGTCCGAGGCGTATCCGTCCTGCACGACCTCCTCGGCCGGCCCGTCCGCGTCGGCGTCGCCGACCCCGCCCGACCCGATGCCGGCCGCGACCGTCTCGACGGTGGCGCCGCCCACTGTGGTGACCCGGGCCGGCTGGGGCGCGGACGAGTGCGCGCGGGAATCGGGTTACCCGTCGTACGGCTCGGCGGCGAAGGTGATGTTCGTCCACCACACGGACACCACCAACAACTACTCCTGTGCCGACTCCCCGGCGATCGTGCGCGGCATCTACGCCGAGCACCTCAACCAGGGCTGGCGCGACCTGGGGTACAACTTCCTCGTCGACAAGTGCGGCACCATCTTCGAGGGCCGCTTCGGCGGGATGGCGCTACCCGTCGTCGGCGCCCAGACCTACGGGTTCAACACCAACAGCATGGGCGTGGCCGCCATCGGCACGTACACCGACCTCAGCGGCGGCGACTCCACGGCCAGCACCTTCACCGGGGCCGCGCCGAGCCAGGCGATGCTGGGCTCCATCGCCCGCATCGCGGCCTGGAAGTTCGGCATGACCGGCGTGAACCCGGGCACCGGTACCGCGTCCCTGCCGGAGGGCGCCTCCGACAGCTACGGCTTCACCCTGGGCAAGAGCTACAGCTTCAACGCGATCTCCGGGCACCGCAACGGCTTCGCCACCGACTGCCCCGGCAACCAGCTCTACAACGCCCTGAGCACGATCCGCTCCTACGCGGCCGGCCCGGTCGGCGCGGTCTCCGTCACCGGGATGTCCGGCGGGGCGGCCGAGTCCGGGACGAGCTACTACACCAAGGGCGCGGCCACGGTGAGCTGGACGACCGCCACGCCGTCCGCGGTGATCTCCGGCTTCGACGTCCTGGTCGACGGCAAGGCCGTGGCCCACACCTCCGGCTCCGCCCGCTCCGCCTCGGTCTCGGTCGCCTCCGGCAGCCACACCGTCCAGGTGCGCGCCACCCACGTCCGAGGGGCGACCACGCTGTCCGGCTCGGTCACTCTGGTCGGCGACACCACCGCGCCCACGTTCCCGACCGCTCCCGGCGTGCGGGTGCGCACCGGCACGGTGAACTCCACCGCTGTCCCGGTCACGGTGACCTGGAAGGCCGCCGACAGCGCGGCGCTCGCCAAAGTCATGGCGACCTCGCCGTCCTCGGCCACCTTCGGCCCGACGGCGACCTCCTGGTCGACCGGGGCCAAGCCCGGCACGTCGGACCTGTTCGCCCTGAAGGCGTACGACGTGGCCGGCAACGCCACCGGCGCCTCCGTCCACCGGACGCCGAACATCATCCAGGAGACCTCCACCACCCGGACCGGCACCTGGACGCACAAGAGCAGCACCAGCTACCTGGGCGGGTACTCCTACGGTGCCTCGTCCGCCGGGGCCTCGATCAGCTGGACCTTCACCGGACGCTCAGTGGCCTGGATCGTCTCGCGGGCCGCCACCTCAGGCCAGGCGTATATCTACGTCGACGGCACCAAGGTCACCACGGTGGACCTGAAGTCCTCCACCACCCTCTACCGCCAGGCGATCTGGACCAAGACCTGGTCGACGTCCGCCAAGCACACCCTGAAGATCGTCGTGGTCGGCACCGCGGGCCGCCCGACCGTCACCACCGACGGCATCGCAACCATCGGCTGAACCGTCGGCCGTACCTCAAGAAGGAGCCCTCTGCCCGCGGGAGATCCGTGGGCAGAGGGCTCTTTCGGGCCCTCCGCCGTCTCTGCCGAGTCCTCAACCGAGCAACAGGCACACGCTCTGGGCGTGCGGCTTGTGACGTCGCAGGAACCTCGTGCCCTGACGGGGGGGCGTCCGGTTCCTGGGACGGGTCCAGGGAAGTGCGAACGAGCTCCAGACACAACAACAAGGCCCGGGTCTTTGACCTGGGCCTCAATCATGGAGCGGGTGACGAGGATCGAACTCGCGCTCTCGGCTTGGGAAGCTGCGATCATTCGGGGCCGGTTCGAGCGCTGAACTGGGTGAACAGCTTGGGTGTAGCCCTGTCGGGCTCGGCTGCTTTCGCCGTGATTCCCCGCTGTTTCCCGTCGTATCTTCGGCATCGCTGCAGCGGATGTTTGCCAAACGTCCCGCCCGGCCTTGTGACGCGCACTAGGGTGGTGTGCTACACGTCACAAGGAGGACCCATGGGACTAGCGCTCGCTTTGGTTGTGGGCATTGATTCCTATAAGGACCGCTGGCCGAAGCTCTCATGCAGTGCCCATGACGCTGATCAAGTAGCAGCCATCCTGGAGATGCCGGAGTACGACTTCAATGTGACGCTTCTCCAGAATGAGCAAGCCACGAAAACAAATATTCTGAGATGGCTGCTTGATGCCAAAAACTCTGGCGCAGACAAGATTCTTTTCTATTTTTCCGGGCATGGCGCGTCGACAGAACTCGGGCACTATATTGTCACATGCGATAATCGCGATTTCGATGAAGGCGTCCCACTCCCTGACATTCTTCGGATCTTGGAACCGAGTGACTCCCAAGACTCGCAAGTACTCATACTTCTTGACTGTTGCCACTCCGGAGGCGCTGTAACCGGCCGCAACGGATCCGTAATGCGCGTCTCAGAATTGCGCAATTCGGAAGTCCTGGAGGTCGTGAGACAAGTCGAGTCCTCTTCAGCTGTAGTGGCTGCATGTTCCGAGAATCAAAGCGCTTGGGAAGTGAATAACCTTGGGCATGGAATTTTCACTTACTACCTTCTTTACTCGCTAACTGGCGCCGCAGCGGATCACACAGGCAGTGTGACCGCTCACAGTATCTACGAGGTGATATCACGCGAGATGTCGAAAGGCAGCTCAGATAAAGAGCAGCTACCAGTTTTTGGAGGGCGAGTTCGTGGACGTCTCTTAATTGGCAGCGGATTCACGCCAGAACTTGGACCCCCGCCTCCGGAATCAGAGTATGAACGCTATGAACAGGAGGCTCAGGAGTTCCTGGACTCCTATAACAGATTCAAGTCCGGATTCGATATCAACGCTTGGCGCAGTAGCGGTCATTACGCTTCATGCCGTAGGCTGGAGAACATTTCGAAGTGGTTTGACGAGAAGGATAGAATTCGAGGACTATCCACGCGACCAAAGTACAAGCAGGCGCGCGACACGCTTACGCGCTACCAGACTGAGCTGGGGCTGATCGAAGTTGACACGAAGACGAGGGAAGGCGTAGTCACCAAGCAAATCGGAGCCGGGGGATTTGGCTCGGTTTTCAAGGTGGAAGACCAAGAAGGTGTCGGATCCGCCTTCGCCTACAAGGTCTACCATCCGCACGAGCTGCGCGATCGCGAAAAAGTGAAGCGGTTCCGCAATGGCTACGAAGCTATGCAGTTGCTGGCTCACCCTCGGATTGTAAGGGTTCACCGCTATAGCGACTGCCCAACAGGCTTCGTAATGGATTATGTCGACGGCAGCAACTTGCGGGAATTGCAGCCGGGCACATTCCTTTCTCCCGTAGAAATCATCTCACTTCTCCTAAAGTCGGCCGAGGCTATCGAACATGCGCACTCGCACGGCGTAATTCACCGCGACATCAAGCCGGAAAACATCGTATGTCGATATTCGGGCGAGGGGGAGTACCTTCCCTACCTCACCGATTTTGATCTGGCCTGGTTCAGTACGCAGACCCAGAGAGCCACTAAGAGCGCTATGGGGGTGGTTTATTACGCCGCCCCTGAGCAGTACATCGCTTTCGACCCGAAAGCGGCTTACAGTAGAGAGCCAACCCTCGACGTGTTCTCCTTTGGACAGCTTCTCGCCTTCTGCTTCATCAACCGCGATCCTGACCCTCTCAACATTACAGGAAACGCGGAGAAGCTGAATGGTGTCGTCAAGAACTCCTGCTCCAATGAAACGACATCAAAGCTCATCAAGCTCTATGAGGAATGCGTGAGCTTTGACCCTCAGCAGCGCATTCAGGAATTTTCTGAAGTGGTAGGGCGCCTTGGGGAAATTCACAATGACCTCCAACACACGGAGCTGGACGCCAAGATTACTACCATCCAATACGCCAAGGAGCTTGCTTTCCAGATTACACGCAAGGCGCAGAGACAAGAAGAAGTTGCTTCTTTCCTCAGTGCGTCAGGATCCTGGGAGGCTTCTATCGAGTGGCGAGAGAAGCTAGCTGGCCGTGAATACCGCCCCCTACTGGTACTGCGCCTGGCGCCGACCAGTCGTGTTTCTCTGGAAAATGTCAAGAACGAGAGAATGAGAAAGATTCTAAATAGGCGAGTTGACCAGGCGATACAGTCTTACAAAGATAAAGCGGTGCGGCATCCCGGGCAACGAGGCATCTATGAGGTTTTCATCGAGTGGTTTCCGAGTCGAATGACACGCGGTGACGCCGCGCAACTTTCCGGGATGCTGCGGGGAGTTTTTTCCGCTCTCGAAAGCTAGGGTCTCAAATCGAATCAGGTCGGTGGAGCGGCTTTGGGGTGGCGCTGCTTTGGCCGAGTGATCATGGCCCCGTCAGCTTCCGGCGCGTCGGGCAGTCTGTGGACCTGCCCGGTAAAGCACGACGTTGGCGCCGACGGACAGACGCCGGCGCCGGGCGTGCGGTCGCCGGGTTCCTGGCCGCCGCCGACGTCTTCACCGTGGACAACGCATAGACCCTGCTGGAGTCGCCGCGGATCGACGCCGGGGTCCTGGGGCCGTTCGGCGTCCGGCCGTGAAGGACTGGGGTGCCACCACGGTTCGAGCGCGCCGGGAACCAGGTTGTGTGAGCCACCGCAGGAACGACACTTCGTCACGCAGGAGGGCCGAGCCATGACCGCCGCCCCGATCCCCGTCTACTTCATCCACGGACTGTGGCTGCACAGCGCCTCCTGGCAGCCGTGGATCGACCTGTTCCGTCAGGAGGGCTACGACCCGTCCGCCCCGGGCTGGCCGGGCGACCCCGACACCGTGGCGGAGGCCCGGGCGAACCCGGAGAGCATCGCCGACCACGGCATCGACGACGTCGTCGAGCACTACGCGGCGCTGATCGCCGAACTGCCCACGCCGCCCGTCCTGATCGGTCACTCGTTCGGCGGCATGATCGCGCAGAAGCTGCTCGGCCAGGACCGCGCCGCCGCGGCCGTCGCGATCGACGCCGCGCAGATCAAGGGCGTCCTGCCGGTGCCGCTGTCGGCGCTCAAAGCCACCCTCCCGGTGTTCAGGAACCCCGCCAACAGGCGCCGCGCGGTGTCCCTGACCGCCGAGCAGTTCCGGTTCGCCTTCGGCAACGCGATCTCCGAGGAGGAGTCCGCGGAGCTGTACGAACACTGGACCATCCCGGCCCCCGGCAAGCCGCTCTACGAGGCCGCCTCGGCGAACTTCAACCCGCACTCCCCGGCGAAGGTCGCCACGGAGAACTCCGGACGGGGCCCGCTGCTGCTGATCTCGGGCGGCAAGGACCACACCGTTCCCGAGACCGTCACCCGCGCCACCCTCAAGCAGTACCGGCACTCCGACGCCGTCACCGACATCATCGGCTTCCCCGACCGCGGGCACTCCCTGACCGTCGACAGCGGCTGGCGCGAGGTCGCCGAGACGGTCCTGGCCTGGCTGGCCCGACAGGATCCGGGGGCCGCGCGATGACGTCCGGCAGCTTCGGGCCCGCCGGCTTCGACCTCGGTCTGGCCGGACAGAACGCCGTGGTCACCGGGGCCGGGCGCGGGATCGGCCTGGCGGTCGTCGAGGCCCTGCTGGGCGCCGGTGCCCGTGTCGTCGCCGGTTCGAGGAGTCGTACCGACGCCCTCGACTCCCTGGTCAAGGGCGGCGCCGAACTCACCGTCGTCGAACTGGACCTGACCGAACCCGACGCCCCGGCCGCCCTGATGGCGGAGGCGGTCGCCGCGTACGGCGGTGTCGACGTGCTGGTGAACAACGTCGGCGCGGTGCGGCCGCGGGTGGACGGCTTCCGGGCCGTTTCCGACGCCGACTGGGACTGGGCCTTCACGATCAACTTCATGACCGCGGTGCGGGCCACCCGGGCCGCGCTGCCCCACCTGATCGCGAGCGGCGGCGGGCGGATCGTCACCGTCTCCTCGGTCAACGGCCGCCTGCCCGATCCGCTGGTCATCGACTACAGCGCCGCCAAAGCGGCGCTGACGAACTTCTGCAAGGCGCTGTCCAAACAGGTCGGGCCGGAGGGCGTCCGCGTCAACACGGTGAGTCCCGGGCCGGTCGAGACCGCGCTGTGGCAGGGCGCGGGCGGCGTCGCCGACACCGTCGGGCGGTCGCTGGGCGTCGATCCGGGCGAGGTGGCCCGCAACGCCGCCGGGGCGGCGGTCACCGGCCGGTTCAGTACCCCTGCCGAGGTCGCCGACCTCGTGCTCTACCTGGCGAGCCGGCGCTCGGGAAACATCACCGGCGCGGACTTCGGGATCGACGGCGGCATGCTCGACGCCCTCTGACGAGCGCCTTCTGGCGAGCCGCTTCTGAACAGCCCTGACCGAAGGAGCTACCTTGACCCGATTCTTCCCCACCTTCGAGCCGACGAAGGAGCGCGAACCGTTCTGGTTCCTCGGGGGCCAGGCCAGGATCCTGCTGCCCGGCAGCGCCACCGACAACAAGCTCAGCCTGATGGAGTTCGCGGACCCCGCCGGGCACGCACCGCCGCACCACGTCCACGAGGACGAGGACGAAGTCTGGTTCGTCCTGGACGGCGAGGTGACCTTCTTCATCGGGGACCAACGCCACGACCTGACACCGGGCCAGGTCGCCTACGGACCCCGCGGTGTCCCGCACAGCTACCTGGTGCGTTCACCCGAGGGCGCACGACTGGCCGTCCTGTTCAGCCCGGCCTTCATAGAGGAGTACTTCAGGGCCAACGGAAGCCCGGTCGTCGCGGAGGCCGGCGACCTGCCGCCGGCCTTCGACCTGGGTGCGGTGATCGCCTCGGCCGAGGCGTTCCACCTGCGGGTGACCGGCCCGCCACCGACGTCGTGAGTACTCCCGCCTGAAGGAGAGGGGCTACGAGAACCGCAGATGACGGAACGCCGCCTCGCAGGATCCGGCACCTGCCGTCTTCCGCCAGGAGTTCACCGAGCTCGGCGGCGCTCACCGCGGCGATCGGCCTGGTCGACGTCGTGGGCGAACTCATGCTCGGCCACGTATGCGTCGCCGAGATGGCCGCGCCGAGGTGGGCGGCCGCCGAGCCGCTGGGCGGCTGCTCCCTGATGCCCGCGCGGAACTGCCGACGGACACCGCCTGTTCCTGGAGTTGAGGCCGAGCGGCAGCTCGTTCCGTCCTTGTTTCCCCCTCAGATCGTCGGCCGCGGCGCAGTACCCTGATCGTCCAGGCGGACCGAGCCCGGGGACCCGGCTGATGGGGGACGACGTGGAGCTCATCGGCCGGGACGATCAGCTGGATCTGTTGCGCCGGCTGCTGACCGAGCCGCGGAGCCACGGGAGCGCGGTGCTGGTCCGCGGGGCGCCCGGCATCGGGAAGACGGCGTTGCTCACCGAGACCGCCGCTCTCGCCGAGGGGCTCGGCTACCGGGTTCTGAGCACCAGCGGTGTCGAGGCCGAGAGCGACATCCCGTATGCCGGTCTGCAGCTCGTTCTCCGCCCGTTGGGCGTGGGAACCGCCGAGCTCGCCGCGCCGCACCGGCAGGCCCTGGACACGGCTCTCGGACACGCCGAGGCCGGTGTCCCCGACGTCTTCCTGGTCGGTCTGGCGGTGCTCAACCTCCTGGCGGACGCGGCCGCGCTCGCGCCGGTGCTGGTCCTCGCCGACGACGTCCAGTGGCTCGACGACGCCACCGCCGGCGTCCTCGCCTTCGTGGCCCGCAGGATCGGCACGGAGCCGGTGGTCATGGTGGGAGCCGCCCGCGACGGCTACCGGTCGCGTCTGAACCCCGACGAACTCACCTCCGTAGCCCTGAACCCGCTCACGGACGGCCAGGCCACGGAACTCCTGGCGGACCGCGCCCCGGACCTGCGTCCCACCGCGCACCGCCGGCTGCTGGCCGAGGCGGCCGGGAACCCCCTGGCCCTGACCGAGCTGTCGCGCACCCTCGGTGCTTCGGCCGACCCGCACGTCTCCCGGCTGCCCCTTACCGAGCGGCTCGAACGGGCCTTCACCGACCGCCTGGAGACCCTGCCCGACATCACCCGCGGTCTGCTGCGGATCGCGGCCCTCGACGACAGCCCGTCGCTCCCCGAGATCTACCGCGCGACCCGGGAGTTCACCGGTGCGACGGCCGGAGCCGCGGAGCTCGACCCGGCCGTGCGCGCCCGGCTCGTCCAGGTCGTCGGCACCGAACTGCGTTTCGGGCATCCGCTGATGCGGTCGGCGATCCAACAGACCATGCCCACCGGCGTCCGTCACGCCGCGCACGCCGCCCTCGCCGCCGTGCTCGACGGGGACCCGGACCGGCAGATACGTCACCAGGCCGCCGCGACCGACAGCCCGAAGGAGACGGTCGCCGCCGCGTTGGAGGACGCCGCTCATCGGGCCGCACGCCGCGGCGGCATCGCGGCGGCCGTCACGGCCCTCGAACAGGCCGCCACGCTCAGCGAGGACGCCGACCGCCGAGCCGAACGGCTGCTGCGCGCGGCGGACTTCGCCGTCGAGCTCGGTCGCCCCGAGACCGTGACCCGGCTGCTGGACCAGGCGCTCACCGGGCCGCTGTCGCGGCGGCAGCACGCCACGGTCGTCTGGCTTCGCGGCAGCTTCGACGAGGGGCTGCGCAGCCACTCGTCCGGCGCCATCTCCCTGACTGCACTCGCCGAGGAGATGGCCGCCGAGGACCAGGCGCTGGCGCTGCGGATCCTGTGGAGCGCGGCACAGTTGTGCTTCTGGTCCGAGCCGGGCCCGGAGAGCCGCCGCAAGATCCTGCTGGCCGTGGAGCGGATGGAGCTGGACGAGCTCGATCCGTGGCGGCTGGCCATCTGCGCCTACGCCGCACCGATCGACCGCGGCGCCTTCGTCCTGGACCGCGCCCGGCATGTCACGCCGGAGGAGGGCGACGACGGCCGTGCCTACCGCATGCTCAGCACCGCCTCGCTCCTCGCCGGCGGCTTCGGCCTGGCCCGGGCGTTCTCAGCGGCCGGCGGTGCGCCGCTGCGTGCCCAGGGACGCCTGGGACTGCTGGCCCGTACGGTCGGTGCGGATGCGTGGAGCGCCCTGGTGGTCGGCGATCTCGGTGCGGCGATCGCCGCGACCGAGGAGTCGCGGAGGCTGGCGCGCGAGACCAGCCAGACGATGATGTACGGGTTGATGACCGCCACCGCGGCCAAGCTGGCCGCGTTGCGCGGTGAGGTGGATTCCGCCCTGCGGCTGGCCGAGGAGGCGGAGGAGATCGGGCTCCCGGTCGGGGCGCGTCCGGTACTGGCCACCGCGTCGATGGCACGCGGGCTGGCCGCGTTGGGTGCGGGACGGTTCGAGGAGGCCTTCGGTCATCTCCGTCGGCTTCACGATCCGGCGGATCCCGCCTTCCAGGTGGCGCTGCGGCTGACGACCGTGGGTGACCTCGTCGACGCGGCGACGCGCTGCGGGCGGCTGGAATCCGTGCTCCCGATCGTGACGGAGCTGGAAGAGGTCGCCACGGTGACCCCCGCGCCGGTGCTCCACGCCGACCTGCGTCTGGTCCGGGCCCTGCTGGCCGCCGACGACGCGGACGCCGAACCGCTCTTCGCGGCCGCGCTGGGCGCCGACCTCAGCGCCTGGCCGCTGACGAGGGCCCGGACCCACCTGGCCTACGGCGAATGGCTCCGGCGCCGGCGGCGCAGCGTCGAGTCCCGCGACCACCTCCGGGCGGCCCGCGACATGTACGACGCGCTCGGCGCGATCCCCTGGGGGGAGAAAGCCCGCCGGGAACTGCGCGCCGCGGGTGAGACCAGCCGCCGCCGGGCCCCGGACGCCCGTGACCGGCTGACCGCCCACGAGTTGCAGATCGTTCAGCTCGCCGCCGAGGGACTGACCAACCGCGAGATAGGACAGCGGCTCTACCTGTCGCACCGCACCGTCAGCTCGCATCTCCACCGGATCTTCCCCAAGCTGGGCGTCGTCTCGCGCGCCGAGCTGCGGACGGTCGTCAGCACACTGCGCTGACCACCGTCACATGACGCTCGATGCCGCCCGCGCGGCGCTCCTAGCGTTCCCTGTGCGGGAGTGTCGACGAGCGGGGGAGCGGTCCCATGGCGTGGAACGGCGACCGGCAGGCATCGCAGGCATCCGGGCGGCCCATGGCCATGGTCGGCCGGCACGCCGAACGGGAAGCCATCGGACGGCTGCTCGACGCGGTGCGCGACGGCCTGAGCGGAGCCCTGGTCCTGACCGGCGAACCCGGAATCGGCAAGACCCGGCTGCTGGAGTACGCCGCGGACCGGGCCGCGGAACTGCGCGTGGTCCGGCTGACCGCGGTCGAGCAGGAGACCGGTCTCGGCTTCGGCGCGCTGCACCGGCTGCTGCGGCCGTACCTGACCCGGGCGGCCCGGCTCCCCGAACCGCAGCGGGCCGCGCTGGACGCCGCCCTGGGCCTGGCGTCGGGGCAGCCCGCGGACCGCTACCTGGTCGGTCTTGCGACGCTGACCCTGCTGTCCGAGGTCGCCGCCGATCAGCCGCTGCTGTTCCTGGTGGACGATGCGCAGTGGCTGGACCGGGAGTCGGCCGAGGCGCTCGCGTTCGCCGCCCGCCGCCTGCACGCCGACTCCCTGGGCCTGATCATCGCCGTCCGTGAAGGGCTCGGGGACAAGGGCCTGTTCGACGCGCTGAGCACGCAACGCGTGCCCGGACTGCCCGAGTCGGAGGCCAGGATCCTGCTCACCTCCGGCACCCGGCGGGTGGACCCGGCCGTGGCCGACCGGATCGTCGTCGGCACCGGCGGCAATCCGCTCGCGCTGCTGGAGCTGACCGACGCCCTGACCGCCGAGCAGCTGTCCGGTATCGCCCCGTTGCCCGATCCGCTGCCGGTGGGCCGTCTGCTGGAGGGCCATTTCCAGCGCTTGGTCAAAGCCCTGCCGTCGGCGACCGGAACCCTGTTGCTGCTGCTCGCGGCGGCCCCCTCGGACGACACGGGGCTGATGTGGCGGGCCGCCGGGAGGCTGGGCCTGTCGGCCCGCGCCGTCGAGCCGGCGGTCGCCGCGGGCATCCTCGGCCGGGGCATGCCGACGGCCTTCCGGCATCCTCTGATCCGCTCGACGGTGTACGCCGGAGCCGAACCCGGCGAGCGCCGCCGGGTCCACGCGGCACTGGCCGCCGCCTGCGACGCCGTACGGGACGCCGACCGCCGCGCCTGGCACCGGGCCGAGGCCGCCGAGGGTGTCGACGGCACGGTCGCCGACGACCTGGAGGCGGCCTCCGAGCGAGCCCGCTCCCGCGGCGGCTACGCCCAGCAGGCCCTGTTCCTGTCACGCGCCGCCGATTTCACGGGCGACCCGGGCAAACGGGCGGACCGGCTGCTCGACGCGGCGCAGGCCCACTTGATGTCGGGGGACGCGTCGGCGGCACGGACCGCGCTGGACCTGGCCGGCAGCGACATCCGTGGCCCGGTGATGCGCACGCGCGAACTGCGGATACGGGCGACCGTACAGATGTTCCAGATCGCCGTCGCGGACGTCCCCGCGATGCTGATGGCCGCCGTGACCAGGCTCGGTCCGCAGGACCCGCGGCTGACCCGGGAGCTGCTCCGTGAGGCGCTGCATGCGGCACTGGTCGCCCACGACTGTACGCAGGGCACGTCGTTGACCGAGGTCGCGGCGGCTGTCACCGCGGTCCGGCACGACCCGGACACCCCCGCGTACGGCCGCGACCTGCTGACGGAGGGGCTGGCCCGGCGTGTGGCCGAGAGCTACGAGCGCGGCGCGCCCGTGCTGCGTACCGCCCTGGAACAGCTGCGGGGCGGCGCCGAGTTCGGGGACGCGAACAGCCCGTTCGCGGTGACGCTGTCCATGGCCTGCGACGATCTGTGGGACGTCCAGGCCGAGCGGGAACTCGCCGGGCGCCTGGCGGCGGCGGACCGCGGCGCCGGCGCACTGTACGCGCTGAGCATGACGCTGCTCGTCGAGGCGCGCTGCGACCTCTGGGACGGACGGTTCACGGAGGCGGAGGTCCGCTACGCCGAGTTCGACGACATCGCGGCCGACACCGGCTTCCCCGGCGGCGGCGACATCAACCGGCTCCACCTGTTCGCCCTGACCGGTCAGGAGCCCGAACTGCGGGCGGCGGTGCGGCGGACCGCCGAGATGAGGGGCATCGGCCACGGCCTGCTCCAGCTGCTGGCACAGCACGCGCTGACCCTGTTCGAGCTGGGCCGGGGCCGCTACCGGCAGGCGACGCAGCACGCGCGGGCGGTTTTCGAGGCCGACCCGCCGGCCTGTGGCAACCTCGTCCTCCCGCTGGTCGTCGAGGCCGGCGTGCGCACGGGCGACCGAGCCGTCGCGGCAACAGCCCTGGCCCGGCTGGAGGCGCGCGCCCCGCTCGCCGGTACGCCCTGGGCACTGGGCGCCCTGGCCCTCGGCCGGGCGCTGACGGCCGACGGTGACGACGCCGAGAAGCTCTACCAGGAGTCGGTCGAGCTGCTGGGGCAGGTTCCGCTGGCCCTGGAGCGCGCCCGGTCGCAGCTGCTGTTCGGCGAGTGGCTGCGCCGCCGCAAGCGGCGTTCCGATGCCAGGAAGCAGTTGCGCGCCGCGTACGAGAGCTTCGACGCCTTCGGTGCGGTGCCGTACGCCGAGCGGGCCCGGATCGAGTTGTCGGCCACCGGTGAGCAGGCCCGCAGGCGGACGGAGGAGACCAGGTTCGATCTCACGCCACGGGAACGGCAGGTGGCCGCCATGGCCGCCTCGGGGCTTACCAACGCGGAGATCGCGACTCGGTTGTTCGTCACCACCTCGACCGTCGAGTTCCATATGAACAAGGTGTTCCGCAAGCTCGGCATCACCTCCCGGAGACAGATACCCCGCGCGATCGGCGAACCGGGGTCCGACCCTGGTGCGAGCCGCTGACGCAGGTGATGGTCTGGGGGCTCCCCCAGATACGGCGGAGGCCGAGATGACCGGTGGCGGAGCGCACGGAATGACCGACCACACGGGTGCCCGGCTGCGCCACGGCCGGCACACCGTGGACGGCGTGGATCTCCACTACGCGCTGGCGGGCTCGGGCGAACCGGTCGTACTCCTGCACGGCGTCCCGAAGACGATGTTCTTCTGGCGCCACGTCATCCCGCTGCTCACCCCCCGTCACACGGTCGTCGCGCTCGACCTCCGCGGCTTCGGAGGCTCCGCGCGACCGCCGTCCGGCTACGACACCCGGACCCTGGCCGGCGACGTCGCGGGGGTGATGACGGCCCTGGGTTTCGAGCGGTTCCGTGTGGTGGGCGAGGACTGGGGCGCCGCCGTGGCGTACGCCGTCGCGGCCTTTCACCGGTCGAGGGTGGTGCAACTCGTCTACCAGGAGACCAGGCTGCCCGGCCTTCCGGTACCGGACCTGGCCGCCCTGCCGCCCGAGGACCCCCGAACCGGCTGGCATCGCACGCTGTACGCCCTGCCGCACTACCCGGAGCTGCTCATCGCGGGCCGTGAACGGGCGTTCTGGACGTACTTCATGCGCCGGATCATGGCGGTTCCCGGCGCCTACACCGATGCCGACGCCGACGAGTACACGCGCGGTCTCGAACTACCCGGAGGGAACCACGCAGTCTTCGAGCTCTACCGGGCCACCGAAACCGACGCGGAACAGAACCGGCCCCAGTTCGCCGACCGGCTGACCTGCCCGGTGCTGGCGGTCGGCGGCCGCGCCTACCTGGGCGCGGAGCCGGGTCACCAGATGGCGCAGGTCGCCAAGGACGTACGCAGCACCGTCATCGAGAACGCCGGACACAACATCCCGCTGGAGGCGCCCGACGAACTCGCCCGCTCCTATCTCGACTTCTTCGCCCGTCGTGAGTAGACGTCGACGCCGGTCAGCCGCACGGTCGGGGCAACCTCCCGCTCTTGGAGCGGCCTCCGGCCGGCGGCTCGGAGCACGCACCCCCGAAATCGGCCCGGACGACAATCAGACCCGATGAGGTCCGGGCTGCCAGGGTGGCGCGGCGCACCACCGCACCCCGCCGTACGCATGCATCAGGACGGCTCCATGTCCGACACACACGCTCCGGAGGCGAGCGCCCTCGGGCTCTGCCTGGACCGCGCGAGCCCCCGGCCGCTCTACCAGCAGCTTGCCGAACAGCTCAGGCATGCCGTCGACGACGGCCGCCTCGCTCCGGGCACCGCGCTGTGCAGCGAGACCAAGCTGGCGCAGCAGACGGGTCTGTCGCGCATCACGGTCCGGCAGGCGGTCCAACGGCTCGCGGACGACGGCGTATTGGTGCGCCGCCGGGGTGTGGCCACCTACGTCGCCGACAGACCGGACGAAGGTGCTGTGGACCTGGCCGGTCTGCATGACGATCTGCGAGCGTCAGGCGACGATGTCCTGCGCAACGAGCACGTCCCGGCCTCGGCCGAGGTGGCGGCCGCCCTGGCCGTCCCGGCGGGCAGCACGGTCGCGCGGCTGGAGCGGCTGCCTCGCGTGGACGGTGTGTGCGTCGCCTGCCTGCGCCACTATCTGCCCGCCGGCCGATTGCGTCTGGACGACGACCGGCTGGCCTCGACGGGCCTGCACGGGGTGCTCCGGGCAGCCGGAATCACCGTACGTACCGTCCAGCAGTCGATCGGAGCGCGTAACGCCGGCGCCCAGGAAGGCGAGTTGCTCGGTGTCGCCGAGGGGAGCGTGCTGGTGACCATGCGGCGTACGCTCTTCGACCGGGCGGGGCGGGCGGTCGAGTACGCCGACCACTGCTATCCGGCAGCACGGCGCAGCTGGGAGTTCCGGCTTCTCGCCCGGCGCGAGGAGTGACGGAGCCTTCCGGCCGGACCATGCGCGCAGGGCTGCCGCAACGCTGTCACCGACCCGCGTGCGTCAGCGAGCCGGGCCGGTCGACCCGCGGACCATCAGGTGGGGGGCGAGGCTGAATTCCCTTGCCTCGCCGTCCGGTTCCTTGTCGAGCCGTTCGACGGCCGCCTGGACGGCGAGTCGCGCGAGCTGCTCGGTGTCCTGGCGCACGGTGGTGAGGTCGATGTGCGCGAGCCGCGCGATCCGGCTGTCGTCGTATCCCACGATCGAGACCTCGCCGGGGACGTCGATCCCGGCGTGCCGCAGTTCGACGAGCAGCCCGATGGCGCACTGGTCGTTGCCCGCGACCACGGCGGTGGGCAGTCGGCCGTGGGCCAGCAGGGTGCGTGCCGCCTCCGAGCCGGACGACTCGGTGTAGTCGCCGGGCACCACGCGCGCCCGGCCCCCCAGTCCGTGGTGGCGCATCGCGTCCAGGTAGCCGGTCCGGCGTTCGGCGGCGCCCGGCTGTTCGCCGCCGTCGACGTGGACGATGTCCTGGTGACCCAGTGAGACGAGGTGGTCGACCGCCAGGCGGGTGCCCTCGTCGTCGGCGGTGTGGACCGCGTCGAACCGGCTCTCACCGGGCGGGCGGCCGATCTCCACCACCGGGACCCGGATGCCGAAGTCGGTGGTGCATGCCTCGCGCGCGCCGATCAGGACCAGCGCTTCACAGCGGGAGGTGATGAGTGCCTCGATGGCACGGCGTTCGCCACGGCTCGGGGCCGTGGCACTGAGCACCACGTCGTAGCCGAGCTCTTCGGTGGCCGCGTAGATGTTCTCGATCAGGTCGGCGTGGAAGGGCTCCTGGGCGTTGAACATCACGCCGATCAGGTGGCTGTTGCGGCGCCGGAGCAGCTGGGCGGCCTGGTCGGGCCGGTAGCCGAGTTCGGCGGCGGCCTGCCGTACCCGCTCCCGGGACTCGGCGCTGGGGCCCGGCGCGTCGCGCATGACCAGCGAGGCCGTCGCCCGGGACACGCCCGCGCGGCGCGCGACGTCCAGCAGGATCGGCCGCCGGCCCGTTCCCGCGTCCGCCGGGTCGTCGTTCGAGCCTGCGGGGCGGGACGCCTTTCGGGTGGACATGCGACCTCCTCGACTGCGGTGAGGCTCCCGGCTGCACCGTCTCTCTAGCATTGTAGATCGATCTAAGTTAACTCTTGACGGCGGGGATCAGGCATCACATCATTCCAGCTACATGGCATTTAGATCGATCCAAGAGAGTCCAAGAAGAATCCAAGAGGAGGTTCCCATGCGCATCGCGCTCATCGGCTGCGGGCGTATCGGCCGGGTGCACGCCGAGTCGATCGCCCTTCATCCGAAGGCCGAGCTCGTCCGGGTCTGCGATCCCATGGAGACCGCCGCGCGGGAGGTCGCCGCGCGGTTCGGCGGTGTCCCCGGCAGCGATGTGGACGCGGTACTCGCCGACCCGGACATCGACGCGGTGGTCATCGCCTCGCCGACCCCCACCCACGTCGACCTCCTGACCCGGGCGGTCGCGGCCGGCAAGGCCGTGATGTGCGAGAAGCCGATCGATCTCGATCTCGCACGGGTCGACGAGTGCCGGGCCCGTATCGGCGACGGCGCGTCCCGCGTGCTGGTCGGGTTCAACCGCCGTTTCGACCCCTCGTTCCGCGCGGTGCGCGAGCGCGTCGCGGCCGGCGAGATCGGCCGGCTGGAGCAGCTGGTCGTCATCAGCCGGGATCCCGCCCCGTCCCCGGCGGAGTATCTGGCGACTTCCGGCGGCCTGTTCCGGGACATGACCATCCACGACTTCGACATGGCGCGCTTCTTCCTCGGCGAGGTCGTCGAGGTCTCGGCGATGGGCAGCAACCTGGTCGCCGACTACATCACCGAACTCGGCGACATCGACGGCGCGGTGGTGACCTTGCGCGGCGCGGACGGCGCGCTGTGCCACATCACCAACAGCCGCCGCTGCACCTTCGGTTACGACCAGCGCCTGGAAGCCTTCGGCTCGCTCGGCATGCTCTCCGTGGACAACCTCCGTCCCGACGGTGTCCGTTCGTACGGCGCACACGGCACCGAAGCCGCCTCGCCCTACCTCGACTTCTTCCTCGACCGCTACACACCCGCCTACCGGGCGGAGCTCGACCACTTCATCGAAGCGATCGGGAACGGGACGGCCCCCCGGCCCGGCTTCGACGACGGCCGGGCCGCTCTGGTGCTGGCCGACGCGGCCGGGGAGAGCCTGCGCACCGGGCGCGTCGTGACCGTCGGGGGCACCCGATGAAGGCGGTCCGCTGGGGAATGCTCTCGACCGCGGGGATCGGCCGGGTGGTGGCCGCCGCCCTGAAGTCCTCGCCGCACGCGGACCTGGTCGCCGTCGGCGGCCGCGACGCCGAACGCGCCCGGCGCTACGCCGAGGACATCGGTGCGGCCGTGAGCTTCGGGTCGTACGACGAACTGCTCGCCTGCGACGACATCGACGCCGTGTACGTCCCCCTGCCCGTCTCGATGCACTCCGAGTGGACGATCAAGGCCCTGCAAGCCGGCAGACACGTGCTGTGCGAGAAGCCGTTCGCCCTCGACGCCGCCGACGCCGCGCGCTGCTTCGACGCCGCCGAGGCCGCCGGGCGGCTGTGCGTCGAGGGTCTGATGTACCGGCACCATCCGCAGACCCGGCTCGTCCGGGGGCTCGTCGCCGACGGCGCGATCGGCCGACTGGCGTATGTCCGGGCCGCGTTGACGGTCTCCGTGCCGCCCGGCGACATCCGTCGTACGACCACGCTCGGCGGCGGCGCCTCGCTGGACCTCGGCTGCTACTGCGTCAGCGCGATCCGGCTGCTCGCCGGGCATCCGCTGCGCGTGCACGCCGCCCGTGTCCTCGACCCGGCCGAGGGAGCCGAGGGCGCGGACCTGCGACTGGCGGCGACGCTGGAGATGCCGGACCACGTACTGGCCCAGCTCGACGTCGCGCTGGACTTCCCCAGGCGCGACGAACTGGAGGTCATCGGCACCGAGGGGAAGATCACCGTCCCGGACCCGTGGCTGTGCCGCCGGGGATACGTCGAGCTGGAGCGCGCGGGCGAGACCCGTCGGCTGCCCGTCGACCCGGACGGGGCGTTCGGCCTGACCTTCGCCGACGATCCGGACAACACCGATGCCTACCGGATCGAGTTCGAGGCCGCCTCGCACGCCATCGCCCACGGCACGACGCCGCTGTTCGGCCGCGCCGACGCGATCGACCAGGCCGCCGTGGTGGACGCGATCCGCCGGTCCGCCGCGCTCGGCCGCCCCGTCGAACCGCCCGCCTCGGTCGCCGCCGAGACATCCGTACGTCCATCCGTACGTCCCTGAGGAGCCGGCCCCACCATGACTGCACCCCTGCGCGTCGGCATCGTCGGCTGCGGCAACGTCGCCCTGAACTTCCACCTCCCCGCCTACCTGGCGCTCCCCGAACGCTTCACGGTCACGGCGCTCGCCGACCCCACCCCCGAACGGCTCGAACTCGGCCGGACGGGCGCGGGCCTGGCGCCCGAGCAGGTCCACGGCGACGCGTTCGCGCTCATCGCCCGCGAGGACGTCGACGTCGTCGACGTGTGCACCCCGCAGCATCTGCACCGTGACCTCGTGGTCGCCGCGGCGGCCGCGGGCAAGCACATCCTGTGCGAGAAGCCGCTGGCCGCCACCCCCGCCGACGCCGCCGCCATGGTCGAGGCCGCGGACGCGGCGGGCGTCGTGCTCGGCGTCGTACACAACTACCTCTTCTTCCCCGAGATCATCGCCGCCCGGAACCTGATCGACGACGGCGCGATCGGAGAGGTCCGCACCGTCGCCGTCGACATGCTCGGCGTCGTCGACTCACCCGGCGCCGCCGGCTACCGCCCCCAGTGGCGCCACGACCCCGCCGCGGCCGGGGGCGGGGTGCTGATGGACATGCTGCACGGCGTCTACCTCGCCGAACACCTCGTCGCCGAACCCGTCGAGCGCGTATCGGCCCACGTCGACACGGCCACCCCGGGCGACGCGGTGGAGGGCCTGGCCCTGTGCCGCCTGGAAACGGCGCACCGCGCCGCCCTCGTCAACATCGGCTGGGGCTTCGGCCCCGGAGGCATCCGGATCAACGGCAGCAAGGGACGCATCGTGCTGCGCTACCGCGACGACGGCACCATCCCCTGGGCTCCGTTCGAGGCGCTGCACGTGACCACCGACGCCGGCACCGAGACCCTCGACCTCCCCGCGGGCCAGGAACTCGCGCCGCTGATCGCGGACGCGCTGCGGGCCACCGTCGCCGACCTCGCCGACGCCGTCACCGCCGGCCGGGCACCCGCGGCCCCCGGCCGGGCCGCCCTGCACACGCTGGAAGCCACCGTCGCCGCCTACACCTCCGCCGCCCTCGGCCGGAGCGTCGACATCCCGCTGCCCGCCGACGGCCCCGTGCACCGGCACGGCGTGACCGGCCTGGCCGAACTCGACGTGCCGGCCGCATCGGGCGTACGCCGACGCGCCCTGTTCGGACTGACCCCCGCCCCCACCTCGACCCCCGCCGGGAGCTGACCCCATGGAACTGTGCCTCTACACCGACTCGGTGCCCGACCTCACCCTCGACGAAGCCCTCGACCTCACCGTCCGCCTCGGCGCCACCGCCGTCGAGATAGCCGCCGGCGGGCAGTCCAGCGCCCCGCACATGGACGTCTTCGCCCTCGTCGACGACGCGGCCGAGCGCGGGAAGTTCACCGACGCGCTCGCCTCCCGGGCCCTGCGCATGGGGGCGGTGAACTGCTCGGCCTGGCCGATGCACCCCCAGAAGGGCGCCCGCCACCTTGAGATCATGGAGGCGGCGGTACGGCTCGCCGAACAGCTCGGCGTCAACAAGATCGTGACGATGACCGGCACCCCGGGCGAGTCCCCCGCCTCCCGGCTGACGAACTGGATCTTCTACCCCTGGCCGCCGGAGAACATCGAGCTCCTCGACCGCCAGTGGGACGAGACCATCGCCTTCTGGCAGAAGTTCGCCCCCTTCGCCGCCGATCACGGCATCGAGCGGATCGCCCTCGAACTGCACCCGCTGCACATGGCCTACAACGTGCCCACACTCCTGCGGCTCCGCGAGGCGGTCGGCCCGATCATCGGCGCCAACGTCGACCCCAGCCACATGTTCTGGCAGCGCATGGACCCGGCCGCGATCGTCCGCGCCCTCGGCCCCGCCGTCCACCACGTCCACCTCAAGGACGTCGAGTACCGCCCGGACCAGCTGGCCCTGGCCGGCGTCCTCGACAACCGTCCCTACGCCACCCCCGCCGAACGAGCCTGGACCTTCCGCACCGTCGGCCACGGGCACGGCACGGAGTTCTGGGCCCCCTTCATCGACGCCCTCGCCGAGGTCGGCTACGACGACGTCCTCAGCATCGAGAACGAGGACCCCGTCCAGGACGCCGTCGAAGGCGTCACCGACGCCGCCCACTTCATCAACGCCCTCCTGCGCTGAGCGGAGGAGGACGAGCCCGAAAACGGCACGCACCGGTGGCCGAGCCGCCACCGACCGCTCGCCGACCCGCAGCGTGGCAGCTGTCTCCCGGTTCTTCTCCCCGCGCTCGAAGCATTCCACGGCCTGCAGCCGGATCCGCTCCCGCGCGGCCCTCCCAGCGTCGGTCGACCGCCGCCCTGCGCCCATCTCGGGCCCAGGGCGCCGTGTCGTGGTCAGAGTCCCTGAGTGAGGAAGGCCGCGTCGGGGACCTGGACGGCCGTGGGGGCGGTGCGTGGGAGGAGGCCGAGCATCTGGGCGACGACGTACTGCGCCGACATCATGGCCCCTTCCTGCCAACCGGGCAGCGGGGATGCCTGGTCGCCGACGACGTAGAAGCGGCCGTCGCCCTCGGGCTGGAGGAGCTGCTTGTAGGCGACCTGGTGGTCAGGGTCGGCCGGGTCCCAGTCGGCCCAGCCGCCGAGTTGGTGGGGCACCTTGTGCCAGGCGATGGTCACCCCCAGGTCCTGGGGCACGGTGGTCTTCTCCAGGAACTCCCGGTGCAGCTGTGTCGCTCCGTCGCGGGCCAGGCGCAGCCGGTCGGCCGGCGTGCGTTTGCCCATGTCCTCGGCGTACTCGCCGAAGTTGTACGCCCCGGTGAGGGTGCCCTTCTCGGAGAAGTAGTCGTTGGACGGGTACCAGAACTGGGTGATGGAGTGGTCGGTCCAGCTGATGCCGCCGTAGATCTGGTTGTGGTCGTCCTCCCAGAACCGCCGGTTGGCCTGCCAGCCGACCTTGCACGTCGGCGCGAAGCCCACCGCTTCCACGGCGTTCCGGAACTCTGTGGAGAAGCCGGTCAGCGTGAGCTGCTTGAGCACCGGCAGCGGGATGTTGCTCACGCAGTAGTCCGCCGTCGTCGTCAGTTCCTCTCCGCCTGAGCGGTAGGTGACGCTGACTGCGTCGCCCGTCAGGCCGATCGATGTGACCTCGGCCTTGAGTTCGACGGTCACGTCGTACTCGGAGGTGATCCGCTCGGTGAGGGCGTGGACGATCGTGTCCATGCCGCCGACCGGCTGGAACATCGTGGCCTGCCACAGGTAGTCCACCGGCTGGTAGAACCTGTGCCTCCAGAACTCCGACCGAACCAGTTCGGCGAGGGGCAGCGGGGGCGCGGGCCGGGGGAATTCATGGACGTCGAGCGGCTCGTCGTAGCCGGAGCGGGTGGAGCCCTGGTACTCGTTTTCCTCGTCCAGGTCGCCGAACTTGCGCAGCAGGTCCCGCAGCAGCCCGGTGAACTCGTCCCTCTCGGTCAGGGTGGCGGACAGGAGCGCGGCAAGGTGGCCGCGGGTGTCGTTCGCGATCCGCCGGTTGCGCCAGGGCCGGCCGGGCGGGGTATGTCCCGCGCGGTGCAGGACGTTCGCCGTGGTTTCCATGATGTACGGCTCCAGCGTCACCCCGAGGTCGGTGCAGTATCGAAGGACTCGGCGGTGGTGGTACGGGATGCGTCCGGGGCCGAGGTTGAGGTACAGGCCCTCGTCGAAGGCGCAGGTGTGGGTCAGCACCGGGCTGTTGCCCTCGCCGTCGAGTTCGTACAGCTTGTCCCCCTGGCGGGCGGTGCGGTTGCGGCCGCCGGTGCGGGGCTGGGGCTCCAGGACCGTGCACCGGTAACCGAGCTTGCCCAGTTCGTAGGCGGCGGTGAGGCCGCCGACCCCCGCGCCGAGGATCAGTACCGAAGGCTCCTCGCCGGCCGCCGCGCGCGGTGCGGCGGCGAAGTCGGGCGCGGTGCCTTCGCCGGAGCTCAGCGGGCCGCCGAGGCCGGACATGGCGTAGTAGAGCGACTGTGCGGAGGGGGTGG
Source organism: Streptomyces sp. NPDC058457 (assembly GCF_042720695.1). Classification (NCBI taxonomy): domain Bacteria; kingdom Bacillati; phylum Actinomycetota; class Actinomycetes; order Kitasatosporales; family Streptomycetaceae; genus Streptomyces; species Streptomyces sp. NPDC058457. Next base: position 52,960 of record NZ_JBHXLU010000006.1, read on the forward strand.
CGGACTTGCGTGTACTCATGGCTCACCTCTCGGACGGGACAGGACGGGGCGGGACGGGACAGGACGGGACAGGACGGGGCGGGACGGGACCTTCCCGGGCTGTGGCGGGCGGACGCCGACCGTCCGGGCGAGCATGCGGAACGGGAAGTCGACTGCCGGCCGGCGCACCCCCGCGACCGCCGGCCGGCATCGGGCGGGAGTCGAGGGGGCTACTGGAACTCGACGTCGGAGACGCTGACGAAGAACTCGCCCACGGAGTCGTGTCCGGCGTCGCCGCCACCCCAGATGTTGACGATGGCATGCCGTCCCCGCCGGGACGCCAGTGCCTCGGTCGTGTACTGCAGCTCCTGGTCGGCGTGTGTGCCGCCGCCGTGGTACTCGACCATGAAGGGAGTCGGCTCCAGCACGTCCCAGGAAATGCCCTGCGCCGGGTCCCAGCCCTCTGAGGTGATGAACCACTGGTGTGTCCACTTCGGGCCCATGTGGTTCTGCCTGTAGTTGTAGGTGAAGGTGTGCCGGCCGTCGACGGCCTCCAGCGTGCTGGTCGGCCAGTCTCCCAGGCCGTCCCCGCCGGGCAGGTCCAGGCCCTGGAAGGCGGGATTCGCAGCCGACGCCACGTCGGTGCCCCGGAAGAACTTCCGGTACTCCAAGTACCCGCGGGCCTCGTTCCACGGCGGATTGCCGACCGTGCCGGGAGGCACCACTTCCTGCCAGGTGGTCGAGGTGTTCAGCTCGCGCGCTTTCTGGCAGATCGGCGCATCGTCCTCGTCGCGGATCGCCCGGATCGCCCTGCTGACCGGGAACTCCAGACTCCCGTGCCGCTCCCGGCCGCCCTCCTGGCGTTCCTCGGTGCGCGCGGGGATGAATACGTTGTAGGGCTTGGACGTGGACGTGTCGACGGTGAGCTCGTCCGTGAACGGCCCCCACGCGCCGTCCGTGTGCCGGGCCCGGATCTTCACCCGGTACTCGCGGGCCGGAACCTCACCCAGGCACACCCAGTGCCGGTTCGCCGCCTGCCAGTGCGGATACCAGGTCGCCCAGTACAGGTCCACCGTCTGCGCCAGCCGCCCGTCCAACCACACCTCGTAGTGGTGCGGGTAGTCCGGCCGGCCGTTGTTCCAGTCGGGCGGCTGCGCGAGTCCCTGGTCAGGGGCATTCTGGCCGATCTGCCAGGTGAGGGAGATGCCCTCAAGCTTGACGTGACCGTCGTCGCGGTAGGTCGCCTCCGCACGCAAGTCCTCAGGGTGGGGCTGCATCTGGGTGCTCCTCTCAGTCGCACAGAATGGGTGGCCCATCGCGACAAAGCCGCACGGAACCACCCAAGTGTCACTACTCACTGTATTTAGGCATATGCATACCGCAAGTGCGCGGCGACTCGAAGGTCGAAAAGACATTCGAGGCGTGCGGTCTTCGGGCACTGGAGCGGCACCGTCCGCGCGGCACAGAGGCACCCGTCATGGCGGCCAGGACTCCCAGCACCAGCCAGTGCGGTGCCCGGCGGGCGGGGTTGCAAGCGCACCCCGAACGGCCTCCCGCCACAACTCCCGGACCAGGCCGACGTGCTCCGGAGCGCGGCCCCGGCCCAGCAGTCGGACGTCCGAGCGGGGCACGGCAGGGCAGAGAAGGGGTCAACTACCGGGCCGGTTGGGCGTGTTGGACATCGAGCTGCACCAGGATCACCCGGAAGGGAGCTTGCCAACCCGATCACCGTTGTGACTTTCCGGAGTTGGTCGATAACCTCTTGTAACTGGAGGTCGGTGAACGGTGAATGGGTATGACGATGAGCACTGCCCATCCGGCAACCACAGGTGACGAGGACTCCGCCCCTCCGATCAGCACGGTCGCGGTCGACCGGTGGCACGGCGGAGGATCCATGGCGTACGGGCCGTACGGGGAGTACCGCTCATACCGGCAGCAGGGATGGCGACGATGGCTGCGGTGATCAAGAAGCGGGGGTGGATCCTTCGCGCCTGCGAGACCCGCCTGGCTGCTCTGGTGTTCCTCGCTTTCGCCAAGGGGGACCGAAAGGAGGCGGCGAGCGCAGCCGCCGAAGCCGACAAGGCCGTGGCAGACCTGCTCCAGGTGCGGCCCGGAAGGATCCGTCAGCAGGATGCCGATCGCGTATGGCACCCGGCTTCGGACGCACTGGCCCTTCGCTCATGGATGTGGTTCGTGATCGCAGCCCTGCTCGGGATCGCAGGTCTCCTGCTGATCCCTGGCGGTACCACCCCAGAGCCATACGTGCGGGTTGCGCTCTCGTTCGTCCCAGCAGTGCCCAGCGCGTTGTTCGCATCGCGCCGGCTGAGCCATGTGCCGGCCCAACGCGCCCTGAGAGCCGAGGCGGCCGGACGGAATCTCCTCGACTGGATCAGCCGCTGGCTCAGTGAGGGCGCCGTTCTCATCCTCACCTTGGGAATGTGGGTGCTCTGGGGGACGGTCCTCGTCCTGAACCGGACTGGACAACGAACAAACCCCAGGTCATTGACCTGGGGTTTTCATCATGGAGCGGGTGACGAGAATCGAACTCGTGCTCTGATCGCACCGCTGTTGACCGTGGTTTACCGGTCTGTGGGCACGCTATGGGCACGCCGTCGGCTTGCGGACGTGACGGACGCCGCTGGGCGGCCGGTGAGCGGCCGAGCCATGGAAGCGGGGGTTGACTGGAAGGCCGTCGGTTGCAGAAGCGCACAGAGGACCAGGGGTCAGAGGCGGCCGAGCAACTCGGGGGGGGAGGTGTTTGGAGCAGCCCCCCGCGCGGGCTTCGCCGGGGCATGACGACCGGCACCGGGTCAGTGCTGGGTGCCGGCGGACCAGAGGGTGGTGCCCTGGTAGACCACGCTGACGTCGCCGTCAGTACCGAGGTACAGACAGGCGCCGTCGTGTCCGGAAGTGACGGAACTCCAGACGCCCCAGGTGTCCTTGTCGTAGACGACGAGGTTGCCGTCGGCCTGCATGATGGCGCGGTATCCGGTGCCGGAGGTGCCCGAGGACCAGCGCCGGTGGTGGTCCTCGTCGTAGATGACCAGGTTGCCGTCGGTCTGCATCGTCATGGTCGTCCGGTTGGTCTGCCAGGACTCGCCCGGCATCAACTGCTGGTCATGTCGCACGGTCAACGTCGTCCATGCGGGCGAGGCCGATGCCGTCTCGCTGGGGTCCGGGTCCGCCGCCTTGCCCGTAGGACCCGTCGCCTTCGTCACTTCGGCGCCGAGCCCGGCCGAGGGACTTGATGACCGTGTCGCCGACTGCGTGGGTGAAGCCGTCGAAGCCGCCGCGGCGGGTGCTCGGTGCGGGGACGGTGATTTCGAGGCCGCAGAGGACGCGTAGGGCTCGGCGATCGCTGTGCTGGCGGCCCCCGCACGAGGCTTCGTGTCGACGGCGGAGTCCGCTTCGAAGGCCGCGCGCGTGGCCAACCCCGCGGTCACGAGGACGGCGGTCCCGGCGAGCATGGCCGCCGCTCTCCGTCCGCCGGTGCCCTTGCCGGTTGCGGCGGTTCGGAACAGGCGGTTGCGGATGGTCGTGGCACTGGCGGCTTCGAGTGCGTCCGCGAACTCGGCGGCGTCGGCCCAGCGCCGTTCCCGCTCGGGATCGAGGGCGCGTCGCGTCACGCGCCGGACTGCCGCCGGCACCTGGGGGCGCGGCGGCCCGGGCCAGTCGAGTTGTTCAGTCGAGCCCGGCAGGCTCCCGGTCAGCAGTTCGTAGGTGAGTACGCCCAGACCGTAGACGTCGGCCCGCTCGTCGACATCGACCAAGACGTCCTCCGGGACCTGCTCCGGAGCCATGTAGCCGGGTGATCCCACGCCCTGCGTCAGTCCCGAAGCATGCGCCAGGCTCTTGGCAAGGCCGAGATCGGCCACCAGCAGCCGCTCACGGCCGCCCGATGCCGTCTGGAGCAGAATGTTGGACGGCTTGATGTCACGGTGCACGATGCCGACCGCGTGCAGGTCGGCCACACCTCGTGCGGCCTGCACCGCGAACCGCAGCGCCTGGTCGGCGGCCAGGGGCCCCTGGGCCACCCGGTCGGCCAGGGTTCCCCCGTCGGCGTAGGTCATGACGAAGTACGGCCGCCCGTCCGGCAGTTGACCGATGTCGTACACCTGCACCACGCGATCCGACGCTGCCTGGCGCAGCAGCCGGGCCTCGTCCAGGAAACGCTCCCGAAGGTCGGGCCGGTGAACCCACTTCTCCGCCATGACCTTCACCGCGACCGGGGCTTCGAGCAGGTCGTCGTAGGCGAGCCAGACCATGCCGAAACCTCCGCAGCCCAAAAGGCGCTGCAGGCGGTGACGTCCGACAGTGACGAGTGTTGACATGAGGGCGGAACTCCAGCGCAGTTGCCGTTCGACATTCGACCGGACCAAGAGGTGGCGGATTCGGCGCCTGGCCACCGCGCCACCCTTCAGCGACGTCCGGTGCCGGTCACCTCCTCGCACCGCGGAGACGGTGAGGGCACCTTGCCGGGCGCCCTTCCGGCATACCGGGTCCTGCGACCGCAGATGCCTGCGTGTCAGTGTCGACGCGTGACGCAGCCGCGCACAACGTGCACAGGACCAACGCGATCTCCATTCTTTGGGCACCAGCACAACGACCTGCCGGTAGCGCGAGATCACCGATCACGGGCCCTGCGTGCAGGGGACGCCGCGCATCACAACCGGCTGCCCGTACGGATGTCGGTCAGGCCGGACGGTGTGGCGAGTGTGGCGAGTCCCTTCGCCGTGTCGCCGTTCAGCCCACGCCGTATCCGGGCCTCGGCCTCGTCGTGGACACGGACCAGTGCCCGCTCTCCGCTGCCAGGCGTCAGTCCGGGCCCGGGCCGAGCATGCGACGCGAGAGCTCGGCGAACTGGAGCAGCTCGGGCATGGTCCGGTGCTTGGAGTAGGCCAGGGCGACCATGCGCGGTGCGACGCCCTCCAGCGTCAGGTAGACGACGTCGTCACGGCGGTAGAAGCCGGCCATCCCGGCCGGCATGACATAGCACCCGGACCCGAAGGCGACGGTCTGCAGGCATTCCTCGATCGTCGCCGGGAAGCGTCCGGTGTCCCCCGGCGGCGCCACCGGATCGAGCGGGATGCGTCCGCGCCACTCCGGTACGTCCCGCGGATCCTGCAGCAAGGTCATGTCACGCAGGTCCTCGACGTGCACCGTTTTGAGTTCCGCGAACGGATGATCACTGGACAGCGCCACCACACGGGGCTCCGGGAAGAGCGGGACGACCTCGAACATGCCCTCCGGCAGGGGCAGCCGGACATAGCAGACGTCGACCCGCCCGTCGAGCAGGAAGTCGACCTGGTCGGTGATCGAGGTGTGCACGACATCGATGTCGAGTTGCGGCGCCATCCGCGCGAACTCCCGCACGATGGGGGTGACCACGACTCCCGGCATGAAGCCGATGGTGAACTGGTTCACCTCCCGGTTCGCCGTCCGCACCCGCTGCTGCACGGCCTGTGCCATCGCCAGCATCGGCCGGGCGTCCTCCAGCAACTGGTGCCCCGCCCGCGTGAGTACGGTGCCCTGTCGGTCACGCAGGAAGAGAACCACGTCCAGATCCTCCTCCAGCGCCCGGATCTGACGACTCAGCGCCGGCTGGGTCATGTAGAGACGGCTCGCAGCCCGCACGAAGCTGCACTCCTCGGCCACGGCCACGAAGTAGCGCATCCGGCGTATGTCGAGGTCCATGCGGCTCATCGTAGCCACACCCACCACGGCATATGCCGAAACGGCTTCAGAATCGAACAGATAGGCATTGGCGTGGTCGCCCCCGACCGGTCCACCATGGTCGGACCGAGGAGAAAAGCCACAACACCCGCCGCTGTCACGGCAGTTGTGTACGCCCCCAGCTCGCGAGGACAGCCGGCGAGCGCCGTGAATCGGGGGTACGCACACCGTCAGCTTCATGCCAGACGCATGCCGGACGCATGCCGTTCGCCGGGAAAACGTCGCCGATCGGGAACGGCCACGGGGTCTGCCTACTCGCGGAAACTCGCCCACGCCTTCGGGCAGCGGCCCCACCGCCGGCCTGAGGGCCGGATGTACCCCACGAAAGGAATCACCATGGGATTGCGCCGGCACCGGGGCAAGGCCACGCCGTCCACCGGACACACGCCGAGCGCTGCGGCACACGACGGCACGGCATGGCGCTCGCTCCTCTCCCCGGTTCGCGCCTTTCCGTCTCCGTCATGACCGACAGATCCGAGCGCGCTGCCCTCGTGACAGCGGCTTTGCGCGACATCCTGGAACATCTCGATGCCGATGCCGTGGCCCGGCGCATGGAACCCGCACTTCGCCATACGCCCGAATACGTGCGCCTGGCGCGCGATTGCGGGGCATCGGCTCTTCGTGCCTCGCTGCGTCGGCACGCCGGCCTGCTCCTGCACTGGATGGTGAGGGGCACGCCCCCGGACTCGTACGTCCTGTCCGAGATGTACGAGCGGGCGCGGGAGTGTGCCGCCGCAGGGCAGCCGCTGGACAGCGGCCTGCTCCTCCATCGCCGGGGCGCGCGCGTCTTCTGGGACGCCGTCCTTTCCCTGGCCACCGAGAAGGAGCGCGCACAGCTGGCGGACTGGGCCGATCAGGGGCGGCGTCACCTCGACAGCTACCTCGACATGGTCACGCGGATGTTCACGCAGGCATACGCGGATCAGGCCGACCTGCCGTCCACACAGGGCGACCGCCGGGCGCACACCCTCTTCGACCGTCTCTGCGCCCACCTGCCCATCACAGTGGAGGACCAGGAGCGTGCCGACCGGCTCGGCTTCGATCTGACGCCTCCGTACGTGCCTTTCGTCGTGCTGCTCGACAAGGCCGCCCCTGCCGAGCGCGCCGATCTGGCGGCCCGCCTGCGCACCGCCGGAGCCCTGGCCTTCGTCGAGGACGTCCGCGTCACCGGGCTCACCGGTCCCGCCTTCGACTGGTCCGCGTTCATGGCCGACCGGCGCCTGCTCCTGGCACAGGACCTGCCGACCGGGCGGACCGGCCTGCAGACCGCTGTCGACAACCTGCGTCTGCTGGTCGATGTCGCATCGCGGTCCCACCGGCGTGGACGTGTCCGGGTCGAGGACTTCCTGCCCCAGTTGCTCCTGGCACACTCCCCCGAACTCGCCGACGCGGTGGCCCGCCGGGTCTTCGGCCCGCTGACAGGCGGGGACAACGGCGGACTGACGGCCACTCTCGCCTGCCTGGCCGAGAACCAGTTCGACAACGCCTCCACCACGGCCGCCCTTCCCATGCACCGCAACACCCTGCTGTACCGGATCAAGCAGATCGAGAAGCTCACCGGCCTCGACCTGCAAAGACACAGCGACCGCGCGCTGGTGTGGCTCGCGGTCGTCTGGGCGCAGGTCTCCTCCCGACCGGTCGGATCGCGATCCGCGCGGACCAACTGGTTGTCGGCTGCATCCAACGGCGCCGACCCGACAGGCACGTTCAGTTCAGAAAGCGAGCAGCGATGAGCAGCCATCCGATGGAAGCCCCGGCACGGCTGGTAACGACGCAGCGCCGGATCGAAACGGACCGGCGTCTTCCGATCAGCCCGGCAGCCACCGACTCGCCGCGGGTCAGACGCCCGCAGAATGCGGCCAGACCGGTGCTGCGGCCACACTCCGACGTCATCAGACGGCTGCCCACGGCCTTGGTCTCGGTCTCCGTGGCCGTGGACGCCGCGGACCCGGTGACGCACGCCGGGCTGGCGGCCGGCCTGAGCCGCGGACCGGGAGTGGCGCTCACCACGGTGATGGAGGCGGACGTCGTGGTGGCTGCGATCCAGACCGCCGACAACTCCACGTTGGAAGCCCTGCGGAGGCTGCCCATGCCGCCTCCGGCACGGATCGTGCTCGTCGTCAGCGACGGCTGGTACGCCGACTTGACGGTGGCGGCACAAAGCGGGATACGGGCCGTGCTCTGGCGGGCCGAGGCACAGCCGCAGTCCCTGATCCGCGCCGTGCTGGCGGTCGCCGCCGGCGAAGCGCTGCTGCCGTCCGCGGTACAGGGCGAACTGCTCGACCAGGCAGACCGCCTCCAGCGCAACGTGCTGGTGCCCAAGGGCCTGACGCCGTCCGGCCTGAGTACACGGGAGATCGACGTGCTCCGGCTGGTCGCGCAGGGCCTGGAACTCGCCGAGGTCGCCGACACGATGTGCTACTCCGAACGCAACATCAAAAAGATCCTCTACGGAGTCATCAACCGTCTCGGACTGCGCAACCGCGTCCACGCCGTCTCCTACGCCATCCGCAACAAACTCATATGAGATCAGCAGAGGCCTGACCGGCGTGGGCGCGCCCTTCGGACTTGGGGGAGCACTCGAAGCTCCGCAGATTTCGACCAGCTCATGGCTTCGGGCAGCGCGGGGCCCCTGCCGGGAGGCCGGCAGGGGCCCGTGGTGCAGAGAGCCGAGGAGGGCCGGGACCCGTCCCTGGACGGGCGGCATCACGGCCGACACCGTTTACCGTCTGCTAGTAACCCGACGGTCCGGTGTCACTTCAGGTGCCGGGTGAAGAACCGGGCCGCGTCGTCCCCTGCGAACTGCGGGACGCCGGTGTGCCCGCCCATGTTGGCGTGCAGGGTCTTCTCCTTGGATCCGAAGGCGTCGAACAGGTCCAGGGCGGCCTGCCGGTCGTTCCCTTCGTCGTCCCACTGCAGCAGGACGTGCAGCGGGATGGTGACCTGCCGGGCCTCCTCGAACATGGCGCGAGGCACGAAACTCCCGGCGAACAGACCGGCGGCCGAGATGCGCGGCTCGACCACCGCCAGCCGGATCCCGATGGAGATCACGCCTCCCGAGTACCCGACCGGGCCGCCGACCTCGGGCAGCGAAAGGAGGGCATCCAGGGCGGCCTGCCATTCCGGGACCGCCTTGTCGACCAGCGGGAGGATGAGTGCGTCGATGATTGCGTCGCTGACCGGCTCGCCGGCCTCCATCGCCCGGCGCAGATCGGCGCGGGCCTGCTCGACGGCGGGCCAACGGGGCCGGTCGCCGCTTCCGGGGAGCTCGATGGTGGCCGTGGCGAAGCCCTCCGCCGCGGAGTGCCGGGCCCGGGCCACCAGTCGGGGGTACATCTTGCGCAGCCCCAGGGGAGGGTGGCCGAGCAGGATCAGCGGCGCCGGCGCGGATGTGGGTGTGGGTGTGGGTGTGGGTGTCCACAGGATGCCGGGGATCTCGCCGAGGGTGAACTCGCGCTCGAGGACGCCGTCGTCGAGGCGCTGTTCAGAAGTGAAGTGCATGGCCGTGCCTTTCAGGAGTGCCATGGAACGGCGCTCCCGGACGACCTATCGCCCGACCGCGACCCCGGAGGGGAGCACCCATGTCGATACTGCGTTCACGGGTACCACCTCCTCGTTCTCTCGCACGGCCTCCGGAAACGTAGCAGTGGCCGCCGTGGTTCCGCCAACGGGTTTTCGCGGAGGCTCCAGCGGCGTCTGGTCGATCAGGCGCGGTCGTGGAGCGTGACCTGGTAACCGTCGGGGTCGGCGAAGGTGAAGGTCCGGCCGAAGGGGCCGTCGATCGGTGCGGAGACGATGGTGTGACCGTCGGCGACGAGCGCGTCGTGGATGGCCTGGACGTCGGTGGCGTGGAGCCAGATCGCGGCACCGATTCCGGGCTGGGCGACGGATGCGAGGTCGGTACCGGGAATGACGTCGCGGAGTGCGAACGCGATCGGCTTCGTCTCGAAGACGACGGCGTGCGGAGGTCCGGCCGGCGAGCGGACGAGGCCCAGGTACTGCTCGTAGAACGCCTGCGAAGCGTCGAGGTCGCGCACTTGGAGCGAGATGAAGTCGGGGCCGGTGGCGGGCATGGTGGCGCTCCTTCTTTGCATGTCAGTTTTCTGACACGCAGCAAGCTATGTCAGAATGCTGACATGAGTCAAGAAGGTGTCGGCGTCGACCTGGAGACGTCACTGGGCTACCTGCTCAAAGAAGCGTCGAGCGCCCTCCGCGCGGCCATGGAGGAAGTGCTGCGGCCGCTCGGGATGAGCGTGACGCACTACTCCTGCCTCGAGCTGCTGGCCCAACGGCCGGGCTTGTCGAACTCCGAGCTCGCGCGGGGCGCGTTCGTGACCCGGCAGACGATGAACGTGCTGCTCCAGGCCCTGGAACGAGACGGCTACGTGACCAGGCCCGAGCAGGCACCCGTCGGGAAGGCGCTTCCCACGCGGCTCACGCCTCGCGGCCGACGAAGCCTCGAGAAGGCGAGCGCAGCCGTCCGGTCCGTCGAGGCCAGAATGCTGGCCGGCCTGACCGAGCCCGAGCAGTCGGACGCGTTCCGGATCCTGCAGAGCATGATCCACTCCCTGCGCGGTGACAACGAGGGCGCATAGCTCGTTCCGCGGCACACCTCCGCGAAGGGCGGACTTCCCCGGCATCAACGGTTGACAGCGGACAAAGGGGTCCCCTGCATCATTGCGAGAGCGCGGTGGCACTTTCCGGCTGCTCGGACGGGTCGTCCTGACCGCGGAACGACAGCAGGCGTGAGGGAAGAAGCCAGAGGCAGGCAAGGGTTCCGCCGATGGCGCCGACCCACAGCGCCACGGGGATTCCCGCTGTCGCGGCGATGAGGGCGCCGGCGACCGAGCCCAGCGGCCGGAGGCCGAAGCTCACGGTCTGGTACGCACCCCGGGTCTGTGACCGGAGGTGAGGTGGCACCACCAGCGCGAACACCGAGCCGACCGAGATGTCCTGAACAGATTCGCCGACGCCGCCCAGCAGTGTCGAGGCCAGGACCAGGGCGAAGACGACGCTTCCGGTGTCGCCGACGGCGGGGATCACGAGGAGCGGAGCGTGCGACAGCACGCAACCGACCAGGAGCATCCGGCCCAGACCGATACGGCGGGCGAGCCGGGAAGCCAGGGCCGCGCCGACGAGTCCGCCGATGGCCTGCACGCTGAACACGAACCCGATCTGGGCGCTGGTCAGGGACAGCCTGTGGACGTAGTACCAGACGAGCACCGACAAGAAGAGCATGTTGAAGAAGTTGCCGGTGGCGGTGACCGAGAGGGCCGTTCTGATCAGCGGACTTCGTCGGATGAAGGCCAAGCCCGGGCGACGGTCGCGGCTCTGCGGGGAGCCGGGTTCGTGGCGGCGCCCGACCGGGCGCAGTCGGAGGAGGAACAGGGCGGCCGTGACGGCGGTGGCCGCGTCCACGCCGACCGCTGCCGGTACACCGGCGAGTTGGACGAGGAGTCCGCCGATGGAAGGTCCGGCCAGGATCGCGGCGGTCTGGCCCGTGTAGGAGGCCGCCTGCCCGGCCACGTAGAGCTCGGACGGCAAGGTGGTGGCGAACAGGCCGCTCTCGCTGACATTCGACAGCACCGTGCACAGGCCGATGACGGCCAGGACGACGGCCAGCTGGATGAGCGAGAGCAGGCCGAAGGCTGTTGCGATCGGCACGCTGCTCAGGGCGGCGACCCGCAGGAGACTGGCGCCGGCCAGGAGCCTGCGGTGGTATCCCGTACGGTCGGCGAAGGATCCGGCCGGTATGGCCAGGAACAGGCTCGGGAGCCAGATCACGGCCGACAGGACGGCACTTTGGACGGCGTCGGCGCCCAGGACCTCGATCGCGGCCAGCGGCAGGGCCACCGAGGAGATGGCATCGCCCAGGGCGGCCAGAGTGGTGGCGGACCAGAGCTTTCTGAACGCGGAATGGCGCAGCGGCGCCGGCACCGAAGGACGAGGGGCCCGCAAGGTGATGGATCCTGTTTCTCGCGATGACGGATATTGCGCGGAATGTGCGACCGCTCCGGCCCCGAACAGATCACCGGAGCGGTCGACGAATTCACCAGGAGTGCTGCTTCTTCATCTCTCACCTCCGCCGCTCATGAACTCCCCGCCATTAGGGAGCCGCTGGGAAAATTATTGAGGAAGTCGCCGCATATCGCTAATGCCGATATTGTCGCCCCCCATACCGAATCAGCATTGACGGACCGGTATCGGGAATTCAGAGAAACAGGTAGAGAGTGAGCAGAGTGGCGCCGGTGGCCGCGACGTAGACCTCGAAGGCGCCGCGGAGGGCTGCCGGGGCGTTGCGCAGCTCCATGAAGTGCAGGCCGACCAGGCGTACCTTGACCAGCGCGATCGCCACGACCGCGCAGCCGATCAGGGTCGACGTGCTGCCTTCGATGCCCAGCAGCCAGCTCGACAGCGTGGCCAGGACGAGTGCCGGAAAGACCCACATGTGTCACGCCACCAGGTAGAAGAGCGGGAAGAGGACGAGCCAGAGCAGGTCCACCATGTGCCAGTACGCGGCCGCCCCCTCGGCGACCAGCAGTTGGCCCCGGCTCAGGGCGGGCCGACGGGACAGAACGATGAGGACCGTCAGCGCGCCTGTCCCGATCGCCAGGTGGGCCAGGTGGATGCCGGTGAACACGAAGTAGTACATGAAGAAGTCGTTGCTGCTCGGTGTATGTCCGTCGTGGATCACGAGCGCGTATTCGGAGCCCTTGACGGCGGCGAACCCGAGCGCGCACAGGAGCGCCCATGGCAGTGTCCGTGCGGGTCTGCCGGATCGCAGCTGCCGCAGCCCGCGGGCCACCAGCGCTGACGCGGTCAGCAGGAGCAGTGTGTTCAGCAGTCCCAGGTCTGGATGAAGGGCCCGCTGAGAAGCCCGGAACATCCTCGGATACCGGCCGTGCAGTACCGCGATGAAGCCGAAGAACACCGAGAACATGAGCATGTCACCGAGGAGGAAGACCCAGAGACCGGGCTCGCCGGGGATGTGGCGGTGGCGCTGGGGTGCCGAGTGCTCGGTCCGGGCTGCCGTGGCGGTCATACCGCGGGTTCCAGGACGGCCGGAGCCCGGTCGTCGTCCACCCGGTTCGCGGCCCGCACCATCAGGTACGTCATGACGAGGAACCAGGCGCCGAAGGCGCCGGCCGCGACCCAGAACGAGAGGATGCCGTTCCAGGCGAAGGGGCCGGTCTTGAAGAAGGTCAGCAGGATGCTCGGCAGGAAGAGGAAGGCCATCCAGAAGTTCAGGTACGCGGCCCAGCGGGGCAGGAGCGGCGTGGGGCGCTTGTCGGCCAGGATCGCCACTCCGACCACGGTGGCCTGCCCGATGGCCGGGAAGGCGTTCATGACCAGGGTGATCCAGGCCGTGTCGTTGAGCGCCATCGTGATGTCGGGCGAACGGTCCGGCCGGTAGGCCGTCGCGGTGAAGATCAGGACCGGTACGAAGATCGCGGCCACGTTCGCGGCACCACAGACGAGTTGTGTGGCGGCCAGCGGCGCCAGCCGCGAGTCGATACGCCGGATCAGGCTCGACAGCGCCGCGACGAAAGGTGCGGTCGCCACGGCGCCGACGAGCATGACCACGAGGCCGGCGCGGATCGAGTTGGCGTGGTCCGTGTAGAAGGCCGCCACCCGCTCCGCCGACCAGCTCGGCGCCATCGGCGGTATCCAGTGGGCGATCAGCAGGGCGGCGAAGAACAGTGCGATGAACAGGTAACCGAAGCTCGCGCAGGCGATCAGGATTCGGCGGGACATGAGGGAATCTCCTGGTTCCGGAAGGGACGGGTACGGAGCGGGCTTCGCTGCACGGACCTGAGGACGTAGGGGTGGGACTGCCGGCCCGGCGATCGGCCTCGGGAAGGCCGCCGGGCCGGGTGTTGCCAGGTTCTGGTTCGACGTCTGGCCGATGGTCCTGGCGGCGTCAGGCCGGTGCGCTCAGATACGGGAACACGGCGCGCAGCGTCCCGGTGGCGTGACCGGCGTCCAGGCCCATGGGGACGGGAGCGTTCAGCACGATCTCGAACATCGCCTCGGGAGCGGACTCGGCGAGCCCCCTGCCGTTGCGGGCCTTCGCACCGAAGTCGGCTTCGGTGCCCACCTGGTAGCGCAGGACGTCCGGGAAGATGGTGTCCCGTGTCGCGGCGCCGTAGCCCTGCGGGTCGGAGTGCGTGTCGTTGGCCGACACGAGGCCCGCGACCTGCCGGCGTACGAGGTCTCCGTAGTTGTCGAGGTCGTCCTGTGGGTCAGTGGCGTTGTAGTCGTCGAAGCCGGCCTCGGTGACGTCGAACAACGTGCTGACGAGCGGTGTCGCGCACCGGTTGATCTGCAGCCAGCCGCCGTGGTGGTCGTCCAGCGCGGTGGTGGCCCAGAGGCCGATCGTCCCCGATCCGATGAGCTCGTCAGGAACTTCGAGGACGATGGCGGTGACGTTGGTGCCGGCGAACAGGTTCGAGGCCCGCTGCGGGTCGAACGCGGAGAGGTCCACCGCCGCGCCGGTCCGGAGCGCGGTCACGACCGCCGTGACGACGGTGCCGTCGAGGTAGAACGGGTCTCCGGCCCGGCCGACGAAGACGTTGACGCCGTCCGACGTGGTGACGATCTCCTGCGTCCTGCCGGTTGCCACGAGGGCTCCCGAGGCGTTGCGGTCGGCGGCCTCGGCACCGGCGAGCCGGTCGAGCACCCAACCCTGCCGGCCGTCCGGTTCGGTGGCGAGGAATCTGAACCGGAACGTCAGATCCTGCACCGCGTCGTCGTCGGTGTCGATGTGGAACTCGTACAGTGCCTCGGGGTGGAAGCCCTTGTCGGCCGACACCGGGTTGGTGTTCATGACGAAGACGGTGCCGGTCCGTCCCTTGAACAGGTAGACATCGCTGATGTCCAGGCGGGGGTCCTGTTTCGCGGCAGCTGAATCCTGGTGGTGGGACATTGATCGGCCTTTCGTGAGGGCTGAGCAGGGCAGGGCACGGCGATGCCTTGCCGACTTGGCTGTTGTTGTGTGCACAGCAATCGAGAGGTTCGGTTCTGCGAACCCCGGGAAGCTGCTGCGGTACCGGCCACCTCGATCGGTCGAGCGCGGCTCGTAGCGCGGTGTTCGTTCAGGGCCTGCGCCTGGCCGGTTGCCTGACGATCGCCGCGCTCAGGCGCTCAAGGCCGTCGCCGAGCAGTGTGTTACCGCCGCTGCGCCGGACACCCCGAGGTCGAAGTGGGTCACGTCGAACATCCTGACCCGGGGCGGTCATTCGTCGCCAATGCCTATCCGCTGGGTCTGCATGCCGGTTCGGCATCAGCCCACTTGCGTGCATGTGATGCGGCTGACGAGGTTCGCGAATTCGGGATGGATCACACGGGTCCGTGCCGCTGCTGCTCTTTCAGCCCCGCCGTGCGGGTGTTCGGGGTGGTTGTGTGTTCGCACGCGTGACGTCCGTACGAGGCAGGCTACGGGGCAGCCTGCACGTGAGTGCGTAGATCACCGCACCGACGAGCGTTTCGTCCACCATGCGCCACAAGAACTTCACAGTTGCCGTTCCTTCGTGTTCAGGGGCCGCCGCGCGGCCTTTCTCCGGGCATCCAGCGGGTGCTCTCAGGGCCGTTTCGCATCGCATCGGACGGTGTCGGCAGCCCGTTCGGCGACGGCCAGGACAGTCGCGTTCACTCCGGTGTTGGGGATGGACGGCATCACCGAGGCGTCCGCGACACGCAGGCCGTCGACGCCGTGCACTCTCAGGTCCGGGTCGACGACAGCGAGGTCGTCCATCCCGATCCGGCAGGTGCCGACGGGGTTGTAGAAGGTCGCCGCGTTCCTGCGGATGTAGGTGACGAGGTCGTCTCCCTTTCCCGGAGCGGTCTCCCGAGCACCCCACTGACGCCAGGCGGGCATACGGCCGATCTCCCGCGCGACGCCGAGGGCCGCGAGCATGGCGGACACGTCGGCGCTGTCGGCGAGGTAGTTCGGGTCGATCAACGGCAGCCGGCCCGGGTTGGAGCTCCTGAGCCGGACCGTTCCCCGGCTTGCGGGCGCCGTGTGAGCGAAGGCGATGGTGTGTCCGGACTCGGGCGTCCCGGCGTCCGCGATGTCCGCCGGAGCGTCGAGCAGCATCAGCTGGACGTCCGGAACGGCTGTCGCGCCGCTGTGCACCAGGGCACCGACCGTACTGAAACCATGGCTGGTGGTCAGTTGCCGCCCCGCCTCGAAGACCACAGGGCACTGCAGGTGATCGTGCAGATTGGCGCCGACTCCGGGGAGACCGGCCAGCACCGGAATCCCGACATCGCGCAGATGTGCCGCGGGACCGATACCGGAGAGCAGCAGCAGGTGGGCGGAGCCCACCGTCCCGGCCGCCACTATCACCTCGCCGCGCGCCTCGGCACGTTCCACGGTGCCGAAGGACGTGTATTCCACGCCGGTGCAGCGTCCGTGCTCGATCACCAGGCGGCTGACGTCCGCCTCCGTGGCCAGGTGCAGATTGGGCCGGTCGAGCACCGGGACCAGATAGGCGTCCGCGGCGCTTTGCCTACGGCCCCCCGCCCCCGCCAGGTCGCACCAGAAGGCGCCGTGCTGCCGTTCACCGTTGATGTCGTCGGTGAGATCGTGACCGGCCTCGGTGAGCGCGTCGAGGAAGGTGAACGACCCGTCGTCGAGCTGGGTCGTCGGCGCCGCCCACACCGGCCCTATGACGCCGCGCAGGGCTGGGTTGCGGCCCATCGCCGTCTCCGTCCGGCGAAAGTACGGCAGCAGCTCGGGGTAGCTCCAGCCCTTCGCACCGTTGTCCGCCCATCCGTCGTAAACGGCGCGGTGCCCGCGGACGTGCATCATCGCGTTGATCGAACTCGATCCGCCGAGGACCCTTCCGCCGGGCCAGTGGTGACTGCGCGACAGCGTCCCGCGCTGCGGTGTCGTCCAGCGTGACCAGAGGATCTCCTTGGCCGGGATGAGCGGGAACCCGACCGGAAGGTGCATGGCCGGCGGCCCGAGCGCCGAGCCGGTCTCCACGAGAAGCACCTCCGCCGCCGCGTCTTCGGACAGGCGCGCCGCGAGAACACAGCCGGCCGTTCCGCCACCGACGACCACATAGTCATAGGCAGTCATCTCTGTCCCGCCTACCGGTGCCTGGAAGCGCGACCCGACAGCGTGCGCCCCGAGTGGGTGCTCATCCCCGGGATTGCATGG
This sequence comes from Streptomyces sp. NPDC058457, assembly GCF_042720695.1. NCBI lineage: Bacteria > Bacillati > Actinomycetota > Actinomycetes > Kitasatosporales > Streptomycetaceae > Streptomyces > Streptomyces sp. NPDC058457. The sequence continues at coordinate 69,839 of NZ_JBHXLU010000006.1, forward strand.
ACAGCTGTCCCGGCAACCTGCACGAGTAAGCCGCGATGACACATCGTCAAAACCTTTTCTGTCAGCTCAGGTTCGTTCTGCCAATGAGCTTTGCGGGCCACGGCTCGTCACGCCAATGCCGATTACCCGAACCGTCATGCCGATCGGACATGGCGACAGGACAGCGCGGTTCTGCTCGCCCATGCGCACGCCTCTATGCCGAACCGAGCGCCGCAATCACGATCTTGGCGAACTGGTCGATGGACGGCATCTTCCGGTTCTTGGCGTACGCCAGCGCCACCATGCGCGGGGCAACCCCCGTGAGCTGGACGTAACGGATGTCAGGGCGACGGTAGAAATCGGCGAGGCCGGCCGGGACGACGATGAACCCGATGCCGGACGCGACGGCTTCCAGGCTCTCCTCGATCGAGGTGGGCCGTTCGGCTTCCGGACGATTGCGCGCCGCCGCCGCGTCGAAGGCGGTGCCGCGCCACTCCGGTACGTCGGCGGAGTCCTGCAGCAAGCGGTACGGCGTCAGCTCCGTGATGTGGACGGTCTGCGCCTGTGCCAGCGGATGTTCGTCGGAGAGAGCCGCAACCCGCGGCTCGGGGAACAGAGGAACGATCTCGAAGGTATCGACCGGCAGCGGCAGCCGGACGAAGCAGACATCGACACGACCGTCGAGCAGATAGTCGACCTGGTCGGTGGGCGCCGTGTGCAGCACCTGCACATTCACCTCCGGTGCCAGCGTCCGGAACTGCCTGACGATCGGGGTGACTATGACCCCTGGCATGAAGCCGATGGTGAAGTGGTGCCCCTCACGGCTGGCGAGCCGGACTCGCCGCTGCAAGGCCAGCGATGCCGCGAGCAGCGGCCGTGCGTCCTCCAGCAGCTGACCGCCGGCCCGAGTGAGCGCCGTACCCAGCGGGCCGCGCTGAAGCAGCGACGCTCCGAGATCGTCCTCAAGGGCACGGATCTGTCGGCTCAGTGCGGGCTGCGTCATCTTCAGCCGTTCGGCACCACGCACAAAACTGAGCTCTTCGGCAACCGTCACGAAATAGCGGAGACGCCGGAGGTCGATATCCATGACGCCATGTTAGCCACGCCGCTTTTCCTGTCGAACTGCGATCCGGAAAAGCGTCTTGGGCTTTGGCGATGCCCAACCGGCATGACTTCTGCGCGAATCGGCATTGGCACCACCAGGCATCCATGACCATGATTGACCGACATAAAGTGGCCCCCATCGGGGCTGGTTGCCCTGCCATGCACGCAGCCCTGCCCGCATTCCCCGCCGCGCACCGACGTGAAATAATTACGCTCCGCCTCGGTGCGGCAACGGTTAAAGACTTCACAGTGTTCAGCACTCGGCAAATCCCCGAGTTTTACAGTCTGGCCGCCACTCCGTGTTGAACCGGCACACAAGCGCGTCCTGCGGCCGGGCGGAGCGATCCGGCTCGGATCACCTGAGCCCGGTGGTCCGTCGCAGCGCCGCCTGAAGCAGGCGATCCACCAGGTCCCCGTACCCGATGCCACTGGCCTGCCACATCTGCGGGTACATCGAGACGGGGGTGAAGCCGGGCATGGTGTTGATCTCGTTGATCACGAACCGTCCCTCCTCGGTGAGGAAGAAGTCCGCACGGACCAGCCCCTCGCAGGAAGCCGCCTCGAACGCCTTGAGGGCCAGCCGGCGCACCTCACCGGTCTGGCTGTCGGTCAGCGCCGCGGGCACCACTCCGGGGGTGGATTCGAGGTACTTCGCCTCGAAGTCGTAGTACGCGCGTGCGTCGGGCGCCGGGATCTCGGCCGGCACGCTGGCACGCGGTCCCTCGGGGAACTCGAGCACGCCGCACTCGATCTCGCGGCCCTGCACCAGGGCCTCCACGATGATCTTCGCGTCATGCCGGTGCGCCTCCGCGATCGCGTCCTCCAGCCCCGGCGGCCCGTCGACCCTGGTGATACCGATCGAAGAGCCGGCGCGTGCGGGTTTCACGAACAGCGGCCAGCCGTACACGTCGGCGAAGCGGCTGATTCTCTCGCGGGCACCCGCCGCGTCGGACTGCCACTCACGCGGTCTGATCACCAGGTACGGCCCGACCGCCAGGCCGAACGAGCTGAACACCCTCTTCATGTACTCCTTGTCCTGGCCGACCGCCGAGGCGAGAACGCCCGCTCCGACGTAGGGGATTCCCGACAGCTCCAGCAGGCCCTGCACGGTGCCGTCCTCGCCGTACGGTCCGTGCAGTACGGGAAAGACCACGTCCACTTCGCCGAGGACCTTGGGCTCCGTGCCGCGTTCGCTGCGGACGACGGTCCGGTCGGCCGGGTCGACGGAGACGATGATGTTGCCCCGGTCCGAGTCCGTGAGCTGCTCGACCATGGGCTGCCGCCGGTCGGCCATCGCCATGCGCTCGGGATCGTCCGCCGTCAGGACCCAGCGCCCGTCCTGGGTGATGCCGACCGGCAGGACGTCGTACTTCGTCCGGTCGATGGCTCGCAGCACGGCCCCCGCGGTCACGACGGAAATGCCGTGCTCCGAGCTCCGGCCGCCGAAGAGGAGCACCACCAGCGGCCTGCGGCCCGATCCGGACGGAGGGGAGGTGGGTTGTTCGGTCATGGTTTCTGCTTCCTTCGCTGTGCGGCGCCGGCCTTCCGGTCGGAGGGCCGGCACCGCGCGCTCGTGGACCGAGGTCCTCGGTTGTCCGGTCAGCTGGTCAGCGAGGACCGGGAGACGGGGAAGTCGAAATAGGTGGACGGGTAGGGCTCGGCGGCGAAGGTGAAGTGCCACCATTCCTCGGCGAGATTCACGAATCCGAGGGACTCGAGCTCGTTCTTGAGCAGCAGTCTGTTGCTGTGCTGGACTCCCACGATGCGCGGGTCGAGCGTGTGCGCGAGCGTGTCGAAGCAGTCGTACCCGGTGCCCATGTCGATCGAGTTGTCCGGGAACCTCTGCGCCGCCGGGGCGTAGCACGGCTCGAGCTCTTCCCCGGGAACGTAGGGACGCGTCGGGTGGACCGGCAGCTTCACGAGCGTGAGGTCGATCGTGCTGCCACGGCTGTGCCCCGACTTCGCCGCGATGTACCCGTCGGCGAAGAGGTCGGCCTTGTCCACCTGCGGGTAGAACTCGCCCTTCATCTTCAGGTCGGTCAGGTCCTGGGCCCAGTCGACGAACTGGTCCACCGCGCGCTGCGGCCGGTAGCAGTCGTACACCTTCAGCGTGTAGCCCTGCGTCAGGAAGTAGCGCTCGGCCTTCGCCAGGGCCTGTGCCGTCGGGGCGGTGACGATGCACAGCGGTTCGACATAGCCGTCTATCGGCGTGCCGATGAAGTTATGAGGCGTGGCGTAGCGGATTTCCTGCAGAATCGCGGGTGCCACATCGTGGAGCGCCACGAAATCGGCGGGTGCTTTGCTTTCCGTGTCGGCGGCCTGGGCGGTGACCGAGGCACTCGTCACCGTGACAAGGACGGCCGCCAGAAGTGCCAGCAGCATGGGGACGCGCATGCGCGCATTGTTGATTATCACTATGCCGTACCTCTACTTGATATATGGGCGGAGAATTTCCCCATACCCGCGAACGGTGTCAGCGAGAGCGCCATGACGAAAATACCGAAGAACAAGGTGCAGTGCAGGAGGCCGTATTGGCCGACGAGTAAACCCGTGACCAGTACCGGGACGCACATCGACGTATAAGTGATGGTGTAGACGGCGGCCATCAGGCCCGCCCGTTCCGTCGCGAGGACGTTCGCCGTCACCAGCCGGACGCCGCCCTGGAACGCGGGGCCGAATCCCGCACCGGCCACCGTGGTCCCCACGTACAGGGCTGTGGAGGAGTCGCGGTGCGCGGCCAGCAGCGTGACGGCCACCCCCGTCGTCAGAAGCAGGGAGCCGCCCAAAGCCGTTCGGCCGGCGTCGGTATGCCGGGTCAGCAGCACTGCGGGGACCGCACTGGCGGTCAGCAGGGACACGATCAGGCCGTCGGCGGTCGACGAGGCCGATCCTGTGATGCCCTGGACCAGATCGGGCCCGAGGGACAGATAGAAACCGCCCAGAGCCCAGACAGCCACGAACACGGGTGCGGTGACGAGGAGGGCTCGGCGACTGGACCGGGGAGCGCGGATCCGTGGTCGCAGTGAAAGCCAGGCTCCCGGCCTCGGCGGCCTCGGCTCCGGAAGGAAGGCCAAACCCAGCATCTGCACGGCCAGCGCGCTGAACAGCAGCGTGTACACGCTGCCGAGGTGAGCCGGGATCAGGTCCATGAGCAGGCTCGTGCCGATCGTCCCCAACGCCATGCCGATGAGCGGAGCGATGCTGACGAACAGGGGGCCCCACCGCCTGGTCACGTCGAGCAGGGCAGCACCCAGTGCACTCGTCGCGGCACCTGTGGCCAGCCCCTGGAGCGTCCGGGCGAGGATCAGCGAGGTCACGCCGCCGGCCTGCAGGAAAAGCAGCATGGACAGTGCTTCGAGGGCGAGAGCGGCGCCGATGACCGGCCGTCGGCCGACATGGTCGGAGAGCGCGCCGACGGTCAGGAGCGCGACCAGGACGCTCAGGCAGTACACGCCGTAGACCACGGTGACCGTGCCGGAGGAGAGGTGCCAACTCGCCTGGTAGACGCGGTAGAGCGGAGTGGGCGCACTGGAGGCGACGAGGAACGTGGTGAGGACGATGGATAAGAAGACAGCCGACCTCCGCCGGACAACCGCGTCGTCGGCCCATCCGCTGGGCGGCCTGGCCCTTGCCTCGGACTTGGCATGAAGCTCTTCGAGCATCGTTGTTCGGCTCTCTGTACGGGAAGGGCGGAGTGGGACACGCGAGCGGCACCCGCAGGGCCTACGTCACTTGGCCTGTCGGCGCATTCCGGAGTCATCGCCCCGGAGTCATCGCCCCGGAGCCGTCTCCCCCGTGACCCGCCACGGTCGCCCGCGGAGCGCGGTACACACCGGCGGAGTCGTGCTCTCCATGACTCCGACGCCGCAGGCGACTCGACGGGCACCAGGGCGGCCTCCCGCCGAGGGGGACCGGGGGAGGCCGACGGGGACCACCGTAGGGCTCCGGATGACGTGCTCACGGCTGCCGTAGCGCATCGGGTACCAACGGGACCTCGGCAGGGGCCGAACGGACACTTCGGCGCGGCAGGTGTGGCGGATGAGGCGTCGGCGAGCTGGTGACATGCCGATCCGGCATCAGAACGGCCCAAGTCGGTATCGGCGGTATCGGCCGGACCTGACCGAGAATCGGCGGGCGGGTCAGGCCTGCCTCTGTCGCCCGGCGACCCGCCGACGTCCGAGAGAGCCCGCCTTCGCCAACGCCTCCAGGCCCAGGTCCGGGCGCTGCAACCCCGGAGGACGAACACCGAACATGACTGACCTCAGCATCGCCCAAGGTCCCGTCGGTCTCGTGGAAGAGGAGGACGTCACCTATCCGGTGAGCATCGTGCTCACGCTTCAGCGCGAGCAGACGGCGTCACTGCTCCGCGCCATGCGCAGTCAGCAGGTGCTGCCCGCCCAGACGCACACCTGGGGCTCCGAGCGGGCTTACGGCGCCCTGCTGCATGAGGTCGGCCCTCGCCTCACCGTCCTGGACGTACCCGGTTCGCAGTGGAGCGACGGTCTCGAGCAACGCGTGCGCGCGCTCAGCAACATCTCGTCCGTGGTCGTGCTCATACCGGATCACACGGATTCCGTACGGCTTCTGCTGGCGGGTGCCGCCAATGTCCTCCCCCGCGACTCGCCGCCCAGGGAACTCGCCAGCAGAATCGCCGCCGAGCGCCGCTGGCTGGACATGCGGCGCTCACCGCGGCAGCGGGCCGCGGATTCCCCACCGTTTCGCGCTGTCCGCCCCCAGCAGCACTCCCAGCAAGTGCTGTTCGACATCCTCAGTTCCGCCTCGCGGCCGTGGTGCTGTCACGATCTGTGCCTACTGCTCGGCACAGCCGGGGAACCGATGAGCCGCCGAGCGCTGCAGGGCAGAATCGTGCGGCTCAACGAGCGGCTCGCGCGTGACGGGCTGTCGGTCGGCTGCACGACCCAATGGGGGCGCACGACGTTCCTGGGCCTCGTCGAGGAGTCCGGGGAAAAGCCTGGGCCATCGGAGCGCGGCAGGCACTAGAAGGGACGACTGAACGGCCCCTCCGGGGACCCGGGTCTCCATCCGACAGCCGGGACTGCCGACTGCCGACTGCCGACTGCCGACTGCCGACTGCCGACTGCCGACCCTATTGGTGACGGCATCCGAGTCAGCGCCGGCCCTCATCGGAGACTTCGGGGGATCCCCCCGCAGGACGGCTTACCGGGTGCCTGAGCACGCCTTCGGCAAGCCGTCCCGGTGAAGTCTCAGGTGGGGATGTTCCACCGCTGGTTGGCAGCGCTGGTGCAGGTGGAGATCTGGAGCTGGGTGAGAGCGGTGGTGTAGTTGGCGGTGCCGTCGAGGCACTTGCCGGACTGCGGGTTGTAGATCGTGCCGTCGGCGCGCGCCTGCCAGTTCTGGCCGCCGGAGCCGTCGCAGTCGTACAGCTCAACGACGGTGCCGTTGGCCGTGCCCCCGTCCTTGACGGCCATGCACTTGCTCTCAACCGTGATCGTGCCGTTGAGGTTCAGCGTCCACTGCTGCGAGTTCGTGTCGTTGCACCAGTACAGCTGGACCGGGTTGCCGTTCGTGGTGTTCCCCAAGCGGTTGTCCACACACATCCCGGCGGAGTTGCTGATGGGGCCCGTCGGGTTCTTCTCATTGGTCAAGGAGAACCCGCTGTTCGGCGTCAGCACCGCGTAGGACAGATCCGAGCAACCGAGGTCGGACGACTTCACAGTGGTCGCCACGCTCGAGTTGGCCTCCGTGGCGGCCGTCCAGCCGCCGCCGTAGGAGGTCTGGTACTTGAGTCCCGTGGTCTGGAACACCGCGCCCTTGGTCTCCACGCAGTACTGGCCCTCGCCGGTCGTGGGGTCGTAGTGCGTGTAGACCTCCATCATGTCCCAGCCGCCGCCGGAATTGCTCAGCTTGCTGGTGTTCGCGCTCTTGAGGAAGGTCTCCCACTCGTGCGTGTCGTAGTTGTAGAGGTACGAAGTCCACTCGTTGGTCGTCGCATTGGTCTGAACGTCCTGGACCGAGTACGACGGCCGGCCGTTCACCTTCTTGGTGTAGGTGTCCAGGAAGGCGGAGTTGACGACCACGTACTTCGCCCAGCCCGGGCTTGCCGCACACCAGTCCCACGCGCCGACCCAGATCGTGCCCCCGGAGTAGATCGTGGTCATCTCGATGCAGGTGGCGTTGCTCGGGTCCAGGGTCGGCGCATAGACGGTGTCGTCGCCGGTGACCGGAGTCGAGAGATTCACGCTGTGAGTGGCCTGCGCGCCGTGCATGGTCCCGCCGGTGGGAAAGACACCCCAGTAGGTGTGGTACTTCCCGGTCCAGGAGGACAAGGCGCTGGTGGTGGAATCCGTCACGGACGGCGCGTCCTTGGCGACACCGCCTGGGCTGACGTGCCCGGAGGCGTTGAGCTCGTAGAACCGCCGGGAGACCTCGGCGGGCAGTTCCCTGCGAAGCGCCGCCCCCGTCATGCCGGGGATCACGCGCTCGCTGTGCCGGGCACCGGGTGCGGGTGAGCCGGAGTCCGTCTGGGCGGAGGCCGCCGCTCCGGAGGGCCGGGCGAGGGCCGCCGCTTCGGAAGCAGGTGTCCCGGTGGTCAGCGCCAGCACGGCGACGACCCCCACCAGGGCAGAGCTCAGCTTGTGTATGCGCACTACTTGTCCTATCTGGATGTACACATGGCGGTGCCCGAGTACGGGCTGTGGCGTGACCGTTGTGTCCGGCGCGGCGTTGGGCGGTCGCCGAAGCCGACGCACCGTCGTCGCGACGTGGGAAGACCCGGGCTGTCGGCGGCTCAGTGCTCGTGCAGGCCGTTCGTGGCCTCGATCCGCGTCCACGACCTGGGCTGAACCGGAAGAGAAGACCTGCTGGCCGTGGCAGGCACCGCCGGCTTGGCCGGCTCGAAGAGCCAGGTGTCGAACAGCGCGCCCGGAGCGATGACTCTGTCGTGCACTTGAGTTCCAAGTCCTGGACGAAAGGCAGGGGTTCTCCCACTGCGGGATCAGATTTCGGCATGCTGACGACTTCTCCGTCTTCACATGGTCGTCGTCCGGTCACGGTGATGACGGCCACCCCCTGGCGACCGTGCCCGTTCGTACCCGTCGCAGTGCCCACACCGCTGCGCTGGTGAGACAGATACCGGCAGTCAAGCGCGCCGGACAGCACGGATGCCGCCCAATTGCCAGCAGCTCTCCCCGCTTCAAGCGTCTGAAATTCGGTGCTGGAAATATCGAAGAGCGGCGGGAGGGTCCACTGGCTCATGCCGGATCGACATGGAAAGAAGCAGGATTGGCATTAGCCTTCCGCCGATGCGGCCGCCATAGTCGATTCTGCGAAGCGCCGCCGGCCGCAACAAATACGGTTTCCATGCCCCTGCGGACCGCGCCGCTTCCTCTGCCGATTAGGCTCGACAACTCGAGAGGAACAACACCACATGAAGTCCACCGCTCGAATCAAAGCGCTGGCGGCTGCCGGGCTTGTGAGTGGCGCGGTCGTGGCCTCGCTGGCCGTGACGAACGCGAGCGCCGTCACGACCCAGGCGAACGACCACGCCGTCGCCTCGCAGACGGCGCACCGCGCGAAGCCGACGGTGGTCCTGGTCCACGGAGCGTTCGCCGATTCCTCCAGCTGGAACAGCGAGATCGGCTACCTGCGACGCCACGGCTACCCGGTCCTCGCGATCGACACCCCGCTGCGCGGCCTGGCCTTCGACAGCGCCTATGTCGAGGCACAGCTCAAGACCGTCAAGGGCCCCGTCGTGCTGGTCGGCCACTCCTACGCGGGCGAGGTCGTCAGCCAGGTCGCCGCAAAGACGTCGAAGGTCAAGGCCCTCGTGTACGTGGCGGCCCTCATCCCCAAGGCGGGAGAAACCGCCGGCTCCCTGATCGGGCAGTTCCCCGGGTCGCAGCTCATTTCGGAGAACTTCCGCACCGTTCCCCTGCCCGGCGGTGACACCGACGTGTACCTCAAGGCCGACAAGTTCGGGACCGTGTACGGCAACGGGCTGTCGAAGTCGGACATCCAGGTCGCCTCGGTGACTCAGGAGCCGGTCGCCCTTTCGGCGTTCACCGACAAGGCCACGGTGGATCCGCCGGCGAAGACGCCGAAGTGGGCGGTCATCTCGACCGAGGACCACGCCGTGCCGACGGCCGCCCAGAAGTTCGAGGCCAACCGAGTGGGCGCCCACATCACCTACACCCGCTCGGGCCACGATGTTCCGTCGATCAGCCCGGGAGCGGTCGACCGTGCCATCGTCGCCGCCGCCAACTCCGTGCACTGATCAACCCCTGTAGCAGGGCGTCCGTTTGATCGACGCGGAGCTTCCGGCGGCCGTGCCATGGGCCTTCCTCGCCGCTGTGCCGGTACTCGCGATGACTCTCTACTGCCGCCCCGGACGGTGCAGGACTCGCAGCCGCAGGCGGTACAACGGACGGCTCCCGCAGGCCCGATGCCTGCGGGAGCTTTCCCGTTCTCTCAGCGGTTACCTCGTCCCCTTTCAGGACCGCGGCGCATGAGCGCCGCGGTCACAAGCGGCTCGTCATGTCCGAGCGCCCGCATTGCAGAATCTTGCGTTCGGGCGGCTGCGGCATGGACGGGCAAGGAGCACCTCCGCTTCCTCGCCGACGTCACCGGTGACGGCCGCGTCGACACCGTCGACACCGTCGGCTTCGGCGGCCCGGGGTGTACGTGGCCCGCAACCTCTACCGCCGCTTCAGGACCCGCTGACTCCCGCCCCGATGTGCGGCCTGGCGTGCCTGCGCCTGCCAGGCCGACGCCCCGCGCCGACACTTCGATCCGCTTGGCCACCGGGCCCGCATGGCCCAAAACCGGATGCCGGGCACCGGCCGGGTCGGCTACCTTCCTCGTCGTGCAGGTGCGCAGGCAGCGGGTACTTCGCCTTCCAAGCGGGTAACGCGGGTTCGAATCCCGCCACCGGCTTCGGCCGGTGTCGTCCAGCGGCCCAGGACGCCTTACGTCTCCGCCGCCGACCCTGATCTCTGCACATCACACACGCACCGCCCGCCCAGGGGTGGGTGGAGCCAGGCGAGTCTTCAGGCGGTGTGCTTGCCGAGGATGGTGAGTACGGTCAGGTCGCGGAGCCGGCGGCGGCCGGTGCCCGGCACGTCTCAGCATTCGAGGCACCTTGGGCTTCAGGCGCCCAGCCCTGCCCATTGTGAGCATCTCGACGGGTGTTCGATCTCCACTTAGGGCACGCAGAGGGCATAGCGGCCCCGAAGTTCCCCGCACGATCTGGCACGCGTCTTGCACGCGTCATTCGTCGTCGCGGCTCTCCAAGGCCAGCCCTACGGAGCCTTGTCGAGCCCGTTGTTCTCCTCCAGGTGGAGGTGAGCGCCGTCCGGCGTGCCGTCCTGAGCGAGAGTAAGGAGGTGGCCGGCCAGAGTCTTGAACCCGGCAGCGTTTGCCGCAATGACGATCTCGCCACCCAGGTTGCGGACCTCGATGCGTGCGCCTTCGTCCGACGTGAAAACTCCGGTGATTCCATCGGTCGCCGCACTCACGCGAGTGTTCATCGACGGGCAGCGCCAGCTTCAGGGGCCATACCCCAAGCAGCGCGTACCCCGGGCCGGCCGCGACGCCGAGACATGAGTGATGACCTCTTCGTCCCGAACCATGGGCGGGACGGTCGTCGAAGTCTGTTCGGCAGATCACGTGGGTGTTTGGAAACATTGCCGGTCGGCTGCGGTCGTGGTGGTTGCTGTACGGCCCTGCTGTACAGCGGTCGGGGCCCGAGGCACTCTCTCCTGCCGTACTGCTGGGCGCTGCTGTAATTCAGCAGCCGTTGAATGCCGTCCCTGGACATCGTCGGCCGCATGCCTGACGAGTGTTTCGGACACCCACGGCCGGCCGCGATCCACGACCCGCTCGACCTCGATCGCAGCGACCCGAGTGCGCGCCTGCCATAAAAGGTGCCCGGCTTCTGGGCGGCATCCAGTGGGACCTGCGGAAACTTGCGCAGGTATGCCGTACAACCCTGAAGGGGCTCCAGGGGTCTTGTGGGCATCCTGTCTTCCTAGTGGGGGTTGCATCACTGTGCGTGTGCGCAGCATTTCGGCCGTAACAGCGCTCGCGGTCACTCTCGGTTCTGTCGCCCTGATCGGGTCGGCGGCGGGCTCCGCTGTCGCCGACAGCAGCGCCGCGCTGCCCATCACGTCCAGCGGCGACATCATCGTGGACGGCGTTCACCAGCGGGTCTTCATCAGTGACCCGTCGGGAGGCAAGGTCGTCGCCACCGACTACAACGGCACCGTCATCGGGACGATCACCTCGCTGCCGCAGGCTGACGGCCTGGAGCTCTCCGCCGACTCGGCAACGGTCTACGTCGCCGTGCCGGGAGCCGATGAGATCGTGGCCATCGACACGGCGACGCTCACCGAGGCCGGGCGGTACGCGACGGGTGACGGCACAGATCCGCAGCACCTGGCACTCGCCGGCGGCAAACTCTGGTTCGGCTATGGCAGCGTCGGCCACGGCAACATCGGCTCTCTCGACCTGTCCGGCGGGCAGCCGCAGGTTTCCCTCGCCCAGGAGGCCGAGGGGACGTGGAAGGACGCTCCCCTGCTGGACTCGGCACCCGGCGCTCCCGACACCCTGGCGGCCGGCTCGCGCCAGTACTACTTCGCCCTCGGCATCTACGACGTGTCGTCCGGCACGGCCGACCGGACCGCGTTCCTCGGCGGGCAGGACGCCGCCATCGCCAACACCGCGGAGGACCTGGCGCTCACCCCGGACGGCACAGAACTCGTGGTGGCCACCGCGGCAGGCGACTTCCAGCCGGTCTTCCGGACCTCGGACCTGTCGCAGACCACCAGGTATCCGAGCGGCTACTCGGCACAACGGTCGGTGGATGTCGCGCCGGACGGCCTCGTCGCGGTGGGCACGGACACCTACGCCAACTTCACCCCCCAGGTGTCCGTCTACGAGCCGGGCGGCACGACCCCGAGGCGGACCGCCGATTTCACCGACGAACAGGGTGGAGTCTCCCAGGAGACCCTGCTCGACCACGGCGACCTCGCCTTCGCACCCGACAGCAGCCGGCTCTTCGCGGTCACACACGGTCTCTCCGGCAAGTACAGCCTGCGCGTCGTCACCGACCCCGGCAAGGCGGTCACCACCGTCACGGTGAACGCCCCGGCGACCGCCGACCGAGCCAAGTCGCTGACCGTCTCCGGCAAGGTCACGAACACGCTCGGGCTGCCCGCGGGGACCACCGTCGCGGTGACCCGGACGGACCTGGAGTCCCCGAACGGCAAGGCGCTGCCTGCCGCGACGGTGAAGGCGGACGGGACCTTCTCCTTCACCGACGCCCCGCCCGCGGGCAGCAAGGTCACGTACAACGTCTCCTATGCCGGCGACGCCGATCGCACGGCCGCCTCCGCCTCCGACACGGTCGAGGTCTCCCGGAACTCCCCGACCCTGACCGTGAACAAGAACGGCGCCGTCTACGACTACGCCAGTAACGTGACGTTCACCGCCCACCTCGGCACGACGTACAAGAACCGGACGCTCTCGCTCTACGCGGACACCGCGGGCGACGGCAAGGGCAAGTACCTGGTCAAGACCGGCACGGTCAACAGCGAGGGCAACCTGTCGGTGACCTTGCCCCTGAAGCGCGACACCACGGTGAGCGCGTCCTTCTCCGGCGACGCGCGGACCGCCCCGAAGACGGCCACGAGCCGGGTGGGCGCGAAGGTCAAGGTGTCGCTGAGCCTGAGCCGCTACTACAAGACGGCCAAGGTCAACGGGTACACCAAGTACTACTTCCGGAAGAAGACCAACCCGCTTCTCACGACCACGATGACGGCCTACCCCGGCCGCGCGCAGAAGCTGGAGTTCCAGATCTACTCCGCCGGCGCCTGGCGGTCGGCGGGGTACGAGTACTTCAAGCTCGGCTCCACGGGCAAGTCGGTGGTGGAACTGCGTGGCACGCACCAGACCGGCTACTCGATGCGCGTACGGTCGTCCTACATCAACAACTCCTCGAACGACACCGTGAACTCGACCACGCACGGCTCCTGGAAGTACTTCACCTTCACCAGCTGAGGCCGCCCCCCAGGCCCGGCGCATCCGATGACGCGCCGGGCCTGGGGATACGTCTTCCTCAGGAGGCGTGATTCTTCCCGCGTTCCTCCGCCGGGAGCTCCGCTGGCATCTGGAAAGCTACGCCGAGCAGGGGCCGGACGGGCTGCTCTTCGTGGGCGAGAAGGGTGCTCCCTTCCGGCGCAGCGCCTTCGGGCGGAGGTGGCGGAAGGCGCGGGAGATCGTCGGCATGCCCGAGGGCATCCGGTTCTACGATCTCCGACACACGAGACACACGCTGTCCACGCGCTCCGGCGCCACGCTCAAGGACACCATGGTCCGGGCCCGGACAGTCCTCCGAGAAGGCGGCGCTGATCTACCAGCACTCCGACGACGAGCGGCAAGAGGAGGTCGCCGCCGGGCTGGACACCACGGTCCGTAAGGCACGGGCCGCTGCCGCACAGAGAGCGCCTGACGAGCCTTCTGGCACGGATCCGGCACACGACGACTGATCACGATGGACAGCAAAAAGGCCCGGGTCTCTGACCTGGGCCTTCTCCATGGAGCGGGTGACGAGAATCGAACTCGCGCTCTCAGCTTGGGAAGCTGCGGGCATTTGCGGCTGGTTGGGGCGCTGACCTGGGTGAACGGCCGGGTGGCGACCGCGTCGGGCTCTGTTGCTTTCACCGTGGTTCCCCGCTGTTACCCGCTCGATCTGGTGCGGTTGTGGTGCGGAGGCAGACTGCGCGCCTGGGTCTGTCAGGGGCGGGCGTGGATGGTCCCCGTTCCGTAGGATGTGCCGCTGTCGGGGTGTTCGTGGGGGAGCGGGGCCCGCACGAACTGGGTGCGGCGCTTGTTGGACGCGCCGATCCCCTGGTAGTTGCGGCGGGCCTCTCGGAGGCTCAGACCGTGGTTGGGGCCTCCTCGGGCCTCTTCCGCGTCGTGCTCGTCCTGGCCGTCGTCCTCCCAGAAACAGACCTGGCAGATCTCGTACGCTCCGCGCTCGGCGAGGGTGATGAAGCCGCAGCAAGGGCAGCGGTACGGTCCGTCCTCGGCGCTTCCTCGGACATTTATATAGGTCACGGCTGCATCCTTGTCCACCAACACCGCAAGGGCCCACGACTTTTGGCGGGGACTTGCCAGGCAGAGTCCGCCTCGCACCGATCGCTGATCAAGCAGCCCACCCCACATCATGCGTTGGGGTGCACGCTTTCCAACTGGGGTGGCGGGGTGTGTACGGGGGTGTTCACCTGCGTTCATGGGCGGCTGCCCCTCGGCGCGGGGACGACTCCGGGTCTTGCCTGCCCGGCCGTGAACGGGCCTGAATGAGACGGCCGTCCGTTCTCCAACCTCGTTCTCGCCGCCCTGGTAGGTCCGAGGGAGATCGCGGAAGCCGTGTTGGCCAAATAGGCCTACTTGTTCGGTTTCTTGGCCCGTCCTCACACTTCCGGCATGGTCTATCGCTGCCGCGCGCAGACCGACGACGGGACGTTATGCCGGAATCGTGTGACCGGCCCAGACGTGCGATGCCATCACCATCGCGATCGCCCAGCGGGACGCGTCTCTACGCCCCGAAAACGACCAGCGAAGCGTGCCCAAGCCCCGCGTCGAGCACCGCGGCAGTCAGCCACGCCCAGGGCCGCCGCTCGGCCCCAACAGCGCCCTCGGCCCCCAACACAAGCTACCCGGGAGCGCCAGAGAGCGGAGGAGGTCGCACAGCTATGCCTGGATGTCATCGACCGCGGCGGCACCGCCGTCATCGCTGAGCGCGCGTCCGCTTACGTCTCGGACGAGACGTGGAAGAAGCTCGTGAAGCGCCATCGCCGGAGGGGCTGCGATGATCTCGCCGAGTTGGCGCGCAGCATCCTCAAAGGCAAAGATCGGCTGCATGAGGCCGTTGGCCGCGCCGCCGGCGGCCTCTTCGGTTTGCTGGGGCGTCCCAGGATCGAGCGGGTCTTTGCGCAGGAGCTGGCCCGGAGGATTCCGCTGCCGGTTGACGCGAAGCTCTCGGCAGCCGCGCGGGGCTTGCAGATCGCGGGTATCTACGTCTGCATCGTCGGCAACAGGGACCTGGCCGAGTGCGCCTGCCTGCGAGATGTACTCAGGGTTGAGGGCCAGGAACGCCTACAGCGACTGATGCAGGGCGCTATGGAGGACTGGCAGTGGCTTCCCCGCCGAATGCGTAATGGCTTAACCGAGGCATGAGAGTCCAGCTGCGGCAGGTTCGTGCGTCCTGGAGCTGACTCTTAGCTTGGGAAGCTCCTGTGCTCTGGCCTTGGCTGCCTCGACGCAAGGCGCGCTAGCGCGCGGTTGACCGCCGACTGGATACCGGTGTTCCCCGTGGTTCCCCCGCTCAACCTGGCACGCGGCTAGCACGTCCGTCGCGGATGCCAGCCGCTGGTGCAAGACCAAATCTCGCAAGATGTTCCCTGTGCGACGTCCTGCAGCGTTCAATCTGTTGAGTCAGATATAGTTGACCGAGAACACAATATCGGCTGAGAAGCTCAGCAGTTCACCGTTCGAGGTGGCGTGACTGTCGAGCGTCAACAACTGATTTGTGACTTGTTCATTTGCCGGTCCGACAGGAAATACGAGTGGGGTTCCGCTATCCAGACCGGCGGTGGCGGTATCGTTGCTGTCTGGAGGGAAGCTGCCGCTATCGTCCTCTGTCCCTTCAACGCGCACGGTCACCTTCCCAGCAGCATCCGGTGGGTTCACAATGATGTCGGTCGTGCCCGCGCTTATGGTCTTGCGAGCCCCCGAGGCCATTGGATCCCACGTGATGGTCTTGGATTGCGGGCTAGCGCCGCCCTTGACGACGAACTTGAATGCCGCTTCACCATCGGACAGATCATCACTGTCGTTGAAGCAGAATAGCTGCGCAATTCGGGTGTTGACGATGCGTCGCTTCGTCGTAAAGGACTCCGGAACGGTTGCCGGAGCAGCACCCTTTGAACTCCAGACGAAATCCCAGTGCCCAAGGGAGTCCCATGCCAGCACAATGAAGAACAACTTGTCGCCGCTTCGAAGCGGGGCATGGCCGCTGGTTTCCGGCTGGGTAAGTTCGTCCAGCAAGGTCAACTTGTGCATGACCTTGGGTGCGGCAGAGACCGCGCTGGCAACCACCTCTTCCGGATTGAAGAAGGGCATCCCGCTGTCGAGCTGGGGAGGTTGATTTCCGAGTTGAATGCGAACCTTCGTGGGGACGCTTGATGCGACGGACACGGAAACGAACGTTCCGCCCGTCGTGATTTCAAGCTGAGGCCGCCCTTCAGTGCAGCGAGTGAGAAAGTCGGCACGGACTTCGTTCAAGGACGGGATGTCCACCTTGCCGATCAGATCCCCGTTGGGACCCTCGTTCTCACGGAAGAGATGCGCCTGGACAAGCTTTCCTGTAGCCGCACCCCGTGTCAATGTAGTGGTTGATGAGTAGACACCGTTCTTGCTGAAGCTTGGCGCGGTGGAACTGAATGGAACTTCCCGATCCCAAACTTCCAGCCTGGGTGTTGGCCCTGTTGGATCGACCTCGTATTCCGCTGTGCCGAAGCATAGTTCCCTAGGGTCTATTGGAAATAGGCTTCCCATCGTGTCCTCCTCGCGGCGCGCACACTGAACGAAAATTTCAACATCGTGTCTGCACATCGCACTCCGAGAAGTCGCGCATCCATCGGAGGGAAAGAAGCTGCACCCGAGTATCCGATCAGGGCGGAGAGGGGCGCCGGGCAGATGTACAGCTCAACGTTCAAGGCCGCATGCAGCATTCACATATATGCTAAGTCTCTTCGAGCGGTGCAACCACTGGGAGGCTCCCGGCGGGTGTGCCTAATCCGCGGAGCCGACCGCCCCAGCCACGACGCACCTCTGCTCTGGCATCAGGTGGCTGACTGCTGTGCGCGCGGCACGGGCGCCGGCCGGGCTGGAGCGGGGCGGAGACATGAGCGCAGACCCGGCCGGCGCCCGTGCCGCGCATGCCGCGCTCGCGCGGCGCCTTGAACCAGTAGAGAAAGTTGTAACTCACGCTGGCGGGTGGGGCTGTCCTACTTCGCTTGATGCTTGACACTGCGGCTTCACTTGAAGCTAACGCCGCATGCCTCGGCCTGGTTGCTGCAAGGCGCTGGGCGGCCTGACAGTGGGTGCGACGGCGGGAGGTAGAGAGTGTCGGGGGGTTCGTTTGGGCGCCGAGGTCAGCTACGGGACCCACCCTGAGGTAATCGCGGAGCTTCTGGGCGGGCTCGGGGAAGCCGCCATGGTTCTGTCGTACGACGAGGACCGGACCCTTGCTGCGCTGAGTGGGCCGGCTCGGCTCTTTGGGATCCACGCGGCTGGACTGGCGTGGTACTGAAGTGCTCCAGAGCTGCCCGGCGTTCGACGCCGGAGAGCTGCGGAAGCTGGTGAGTGGATGGCCAGCCCCGATGATCTGGCAGTTGTGTTCTGGGGCAATCTCGGTGTGCCTTCAATCGCCCTGGAGGTCGGCCTATTGACGGCGCATGCCGATGCGGTGGTCGCATGTTGCTTCGAGTGCTGGGTCTACCTCGTTGACGCTGGGGTGTTGATCGAGTTCCAGGACGGTGAGGGGTTCACAGTGGGGCGAGTGCCGTCTTGATGTCATGTAGCGGACTCGTCCGACCTCGATAGACGCTTGTAGTCGTGTCTGCATGCTGGGAGTTCAGTGGCTTGGCGGTGAGCTAGTGCACGAAGAGCACGGGTCGGATCGTCCATGTGATGCGAGTGTTGGCCTGGGTGACTGACACCGTGCAGGGTTCTAAGCGCAGCAGGGCTCGTCGGGTTTCGGCGCGGCCGTCGTGGAGCCAGGCCCATACCTCGTCCGAGGCGTCCGGGTCGAGTGCCGGTGAGATGGTGCGGAGCGCGATGGCGACCCATCTGTCTGCCTGGGGTGCGGAGTAGGCGTCGAAGGACGCCCGGAGTGCCGGCCACTGCATCCCGTCGGTCAGGTTCTCGGTCCAGCACTCGCACCAGAAGCCCCGTCGGGGCTTGTCCATCAGCACGGGTGCTCTCCCCTCCGAGGTTGCACGAAGGCCTCCGCGGTGACCGTGTAGCCGCCGTCGGCGCCTTGGACGACGACCCTGTGTGCGAGGGCGCTGACCATGCCCAGGCCCCGACCGCGCTCGGCGTCCTAGTCCTGGTGCTCGACCTTCGGAGACCCGTCCCCTCCTCCGTCGTCCGTGACCGATAGTGCGATCACCTGTGGCGCCACCGCTAGGGCCAGGTGGAAGCTTCCGCGTTCCCCGCCGCTGCTCGTGTATAGGGCCCGATGGGCTGCTCTTCGTGGGCGAGAAGGGTGCTCCCTTCCGGCGCAGCGCCTTCGGGCGGAGGTAGCGGAAGGCGCGGGAGATCGTCGGCATACCCGAGGGCATCCGGTTCTACGATCTCCGACACACGGGACACACGCTGTCCACCCGCTCCGGCGCCACGCTCAAGGACACCATGGTCCGGGCCCGGACAGTCCTCCGAGAAGGCGGCACTGATCTACCAGCACTCCGACGACGAGCGGCAGGAGGAGGTCGCCGCCGGACTGGACACCACGGTCCGCAAGGCTCGGGCCGCTGCCGCGCAGAGGGCGCCCGACAAGCCTTCTGGCACGGATCTGGCACGCGGCAACTGATCACCACACACAGCAAAAAGGCCCGGGTCTCTGACCTGGGCCTTCTCCATGGAGCGGGTGACGAGAATCGAACTCGCGCTCTCAGCTTGGGAAGCGACGGAGCTTGACTGACCCCTACGGCTCTGACCTGTGCGTATACGCTCCTCCGGTGGTGATCGTGAGGGCTGTGAGACACCTCTGTTGACCGTGGTTTCCCGCTCTTATGGGCACGCGGAGGGCACGGAACACGGGGACTCTGAAGATCCGTGCCATCAGAAGGCCATCTACGCGGGGCCGCTCTGCGTACGGGGCAGCACTCTCGGGGGCCGTTGCGACCGCACATGGGGTGCCGTGTCCGACGACCTCGCGCGCGGCAGGCCCCGAGTCCGGCCCCAAGGGCGGCGAGACAGGCGCGTCGGGGAACGAGACGGTGCCGTCCGGCAGGACGAGGGTGGGACCGGGATGGCCGGCCCGGGCCGCGGCGGCCTGTCCGGCGACCGGATCGTAGATGGCATACAGGCAGGTCGCTCCGGTGACGCCCACGCCTGCCTCCTCGCTCGTCTCGTCGCCGTCGATACGGCTCACCAGTTCGTCCAGGTGCAGCAGTTGCAGCACGAACACCTGACCCGTGAGGCTGCGCACGCTCAGCGGGGAGAGACGACGTCGGCCAGGGGCAGGTGAGGGGGCCCAGGCGCCGGCGTGATCCGCCCGCGCCCCGAATAAGGCAAATCGCTACTTGATTTCGATCGCCCCGTTGCCTTGTGCGGGCGTCCTGCGGGCCTGGAGAAATACCTGGTCGCTCTCTGTCGGGCCGCTGCTCCGGGTCCCGGCGGGCGAGGTGAGGTCGCACGACTGCGTGAGGGGAAGGCCGGACGGGTAGAACTGCGCGTACCAGCGGCGCAATGCCTTGATGCCCTTTTCGTGCGGCAGCAGGATCGGGTGCGGTCGGTGGATCTTGTGATCCCAGATCCGGAGCTCCTCGCGCACCTCGCCCAGGGCTTGCGTTCGGAAGACGACCTTGAGCGCGGGCGTCAGGAAGGGGAACCGGGCCGGTTTGCGGATGTAGTAGAGCATCCGCATCTCGCTCGTGCGGTCGTCGACGGGGGTGGTCAGGGCGACGGCGGTCAGCGACAGGACGGGGCCGTGGGTGCGGACCACCATGACGCCCGGTCCGTACATGAAGGCGTCGAAGGTGTTGTCGATGTCCCGGCCGAGGACGCGCCGGCGGATCCGGCCGCGGGCCTCGGCGAAGGGGCCGTTCGACCGCCAGTCCTGGACAAGTGGTTCGCTCTGGCCGTGAATGAAGTGGAAGTGGGACTCGTCGACGATGTTCTCGCGCATCTCCTGGACGTGGATGCGCGCGCGGCAGGTGTCGTCGATCGGCTTGGCGAACCGCCTTGACGCCGCCTCCGGGATCTCCGGCACCTCCCATGACGGATCGTCCGGCCCGGCGTGGACGAAGACGAGCCCACTGTGCTCGCGGACCGGAAAGCCGCCGAGGGACACCTTCGGGACCCGGCGCGCGAACGGGGCCTTCACGCACCGCCCGTCCGGGCCGAACCGCCAACCGTGGAACGGACACTCGACGGTGCCGTCCACGACCTTGCCGCCCGCGCCGAGGTGCGCACCGTAGTGGGGGCAGTGTGCGTCCCGTACGGCCGCTCGGCCATCAGCTCCGCGGAAGGCGATGAGCGCCCGTCCGAAGTAGTGGAGGCTGACGACCTCGCCCGGACGGAGCTCGGCGCTGCGGAGCACGGCGTACCACCCGTACGGAACGGCTGGCATCGGGTAGTCGTCGGCTCGCGGGTCGCGCGGCAGGGCGGCAAGCTTGTCATGGCGCCGACGAAGAGGCATGAGGGGATGCTAGCGAGAGCCCTGCTCCCGCACCGCCGAAAGCGGCGCCGCGACACGGGCACGTCCGGACACTTCCAGCCGTAGGGCGAGTTGGCGGCACTCCAGGTGGGGGGCTCCTGGAGCGGTGTCGACCACAGTGTCACGCCGGTCTCATCGACGACCGCCGCCCAGTGGTGCCCTTTGCCTGCATCGACGCCAACTGGACGCACATCGTCCAGGGGCGGACGCGTGGTGGAATGCAGGGGGTGGTGGGCCCCGGGGCCCCGGGGGCCCCCCCCCCCCGCCCGGCCCTGGACCGGGCCGGCGGGGGCCCCCCGGGGAGCCCGGGGAAGGGGGGTCGAGCACCCCCACACACCC
>NZ_JBHXLU010000006.1:90756-223808 GCF_042720695.1 Streptomyces sp. NPDC058457
CCCGTTCGCCCCACCCCCCGCCACGCGTACCCACTCGGCCGGGCGGGCGCGGGGTGGGTCTCGGGGGGGGGGGGGGCCCGGGGCCCCGCGGGCCCCACCACCCCCTGTCCTGCCTCTGTCCGGTCAGGCCGGTTCCGCCAGGGTCAGCGGTAGCAGGTGGTCACGAGGACCCTGTCACCCGCGTGGACGACCGTCGGGGCATGCGGCGAAAGCGCGACCACCGCGTCCTCCTGCTTCTTGCAGTCGGACATCCGGACCCGGGTGAATTCGGGCGTGAGGCGGAAATGCACAAGCGCCACCCTGGCCCTCGCCGCGCTCGCGCCGGCCAGCTGCTCCCTGGCGATCGTGCCGTCGCTGGTGCGGACAAGCAAGGTGGTGCTGTCGGCGACGGTGCTGCCGGCGGCGGTCTGCACCGAGGTGTGCGAACCGCTGCCGGCGACGCCGGCGGCCAGGGCGGTGCCTGCGCCGCAGGCCACGACCAGGGCGGCGGCGATGCCCGCGATGGCGGTGGCCCGCCTGCGGCGAGCCCCGCGCTCGATGACGGCCGTGTCGAAGTGCGGCGTCTCGGCGGTGTTCACGAAGTCGTTCATAGCGTTCACCAGTTCCTGCTCGAAGAGTGTGCAGCCAGAAGGCCGCGAATCGTGTGATCTCATCGGATTCCTTCCGTGGGCTGCTGCGGTGAAGGGCTGGAGAGTGCGGGGAACTGGCCTCTGAGCTTGTCGATGCCGCGAGCGAGCTGGGACCGCACGGTGCTTGGTGAGATCTTCAGGTCGGCCGCGATCTCGTCATCCGACAGGTCATGGAAGTACCGCAGTACCACGACCGTCCGCATGCGAATCGGCAGACCCTGGAGGGCCCGGACCAGTTGGTCCCTCGTGTCCACCTGCCCGTACTGGTCCCCAGGGGCGGCACGGTCGCCGCCGTCCTGGTGCGGGACCGTGCGACGGAACCTCCGCCACCGGTCGTTGACCAGGTTCACCATGATCCGCCGCACGTAGGCCTCCGGAGCGTCCTTGGCGGCGATGGTGCGCCACTTGCGGCAGGCCCGCTCCAGGGTCTCCTGGACCAGGTCCTCCGCGGTCTCACGGTTTCCCGTCAAGACGAGGGCCCCGCGGAACAGTACGGCCGACCGGGCGACGACAAAGTCGTGGAAGTCGTACTCCGACTCCGACTCCGCCGGTCCGGGCTCACCGATTCCGATACGGACATCGCGCTCGGTTGCCAGGTCCACATCCCCATCCCTTCCTGTCACCCCTCCTCGACGGGAAAGCGGTCCCGTGTGCTGCACGCACATCGTGAGACCTGGGTCACAGCGCCGGGCCGCCAGAAGGAACGGGCCCGGCCCGGCGACCGGTGCGGACCAGGTTCGAGGCGGAAATGGACGCCGTCCGTGTCCCGCTTGCGGGCCCGCCCGCCCCGTCGCGGGGGGGGGTGCCTCTATGTCTTTGGTCAAGCGAGGCGTGGGGGTCTGGGTTCGTAGAGGGTGCCGTCGCGGAGCATCGCGAACAGCACGTTGATCCGCTGGCGGGCCAGGCGGAGAAGTGCCTGAGTGTGGGTCTTTCCGCGGGCCCGGCATCGGTCGTAGTAGGTGCGGGAGGCGGGATCGTGCAGGGCGGCGAACGCGGACAGGAACATCGCGCGTTTCAGTTGCCGGTTGCCGCCTCTGGGTGCGTGTTCGCCGTGGATCGAGGTCCCCGACGACTTCGTGGTCGGGGCGAGGCCGGCGTAGGAGGCCAGGTGGGCGGCGGTGGGGAAGCTGGTGCCGTCGCCGACGGTGACCAGCAAGGTGGCGGCGGTCCTGACCGCGACCCCCGGAATCGAGGTCAGGACCGCGGAAAGAGGGTGAGCCTCCAGCAGCTGTCCGATCTGCGCTTCCAGAGCTCGTCGCTGTTCGTGGACGGCCGCGAGCGAGCGGGCCAGGGACGGGATCACGATGTCGAGGGTGCCGGTGCCCGGGACCACGACGGTCTGCTCGTCGAGCGCGTCGAAGACCTCGTCGGTCAGCCGGGCAGCCATGCGCGGGGCCTTGGGCCGGATCACCTCAACGAGCCTGCGACGACCGGCCTTTCGCAGCGCGGCCGGGGATCCGTAGCGTCCAGCAGCCAGGTCACCGCGGGGTGGTCCAGGCGCGGCCCGAGGACGCGTTCCAGGCTGGGGTGGAACTGGGTGAGCAGGCCGCGTATCCGGTTGGAGGTGCGGGTGGCCTCGGCCGCCAGGTCCTGGTCGAAGCCGACCAGAACGGTCAGCTCGGCGGTGATCTCGTCGGCCAGCTGGAGCGAGCGCAGGGTGTGCGGCATGGTCCGGGCTGCGTCCGCGATCACCGCGGCGTCCTTCGCGTCGGTCTTCGCCTCGCCCGGGTAGAGGTCGGCGATCCGCCGCATGGACAGGCCGGGCAGGTAGGCGACCTTGCAGCCGGCGTCCCGGGCGACCGTGAGCGGGAGGGCTCCGATGGAGGCGGGCTG
This sequence comes from Streptomyces sp. NPDC058457, assembly GCF_042720695.1. Taxonomy (NCBI): domain Bacteria; kingdom Bacillati; phylum Actinomycetota; class Actinomycetes; order Kitasatosporales; family Streptomycetaceae; genus Streptomyces; species Streptomyces sp. NPDC058457. The sequence continues at coordinate 93,219 of NZ_JBHXLU010000006.1, forward strand.
GTCCACGATCACCAGCACGGTGCCGAACTTCGCGGCCAGCTTGTCGAAGACGGCCCGCAGTTTCGGCTCGCTGTTGGGCAGCTGCTTGTCGAAGACTTTCTTGCCGGCCGGGGTGAGTCCGTGCCCGTGGTGGGCGCTCTTGCCGACGTCCAGACCGAGGAAGACGCCTATCTCGTCGCTGTTGTCCAAGCCGTCCTCCCGAACGGATGTCGTGCGTGCTGGCCTGGGCGTTGGCGTCGTGCGCGCATCCACGTTATGCAGACCTGCCACCCGCGAAGGGCCGGGCATTGCACCAGGCCAGGCGGTAGTCGGACCTCTCATCAGCGTCTCCAACGGCGCCTCTCGGGCCCGGTGGCACCACCCCCAGGTCATCGGTTCGACAGGGGGGACCAGCCATGCCGGGCCCGGAAGCCAGCGGCCCTCTTGCAGGACCGCGGAAAACCTTACGGGGGGAGTGTCCGACCAGCTGGTCAGGGCGGGTTGACCTGGTTTCTCAGCGGACCGCCAGATGATCTCCCCGACACGATCACGCTCGTGACATGCGCGAGCAGCCCAACCGCCCATCACGCCAGAGCCGTTGACCTGCACGAATCACGATGGAACTTCCTCGATGTGGACCCCGAGGTCACGAAGATGCCGGGCGTTGTCCGGGACCGGAAGATCGACTCGTCGAGCGACCCGGACACGTTGGGCCAGCGACATCGGTGGATTCATCGGCTTCGGCATCGCTGTTTCGTCGGCGGTCAGCAGACGCAGCGCGTCGCGATGGGTGAGATCCGGCGGAAGGTCGTCGTGGGACAGCCGTAAGCCGTAGGAGCGCAGTCGGGTCGCCGGCTCCCGGTTGCGTCCTTGGAAGTGGTGTACGGGTTCGCCCTGATCCGGGGGTTTGCTCCGGCGTCGGGGTGGGACACGACGGTCCGCGCCGGCCAGCCGTCCGAGAAGGCCGCGATGATCTACCAGCACTCCGACGACAAGCGGCAACGGGAGGTCGCCGCCGGGCTGGACGGCATGGTGCGCGCCGAGCGTGCGAAGCACCACACCGACGGCCGTCCGCACCACACTCAGGAGTCATCAGCGGGCTCATGGTGCGCTGGTGGTGCAGCACCCGCTCATTGGTCTAGACAACAAAGAACCCCCGGGTTCACGACCTGGGGGTTTCTGCTGGAGCGGGTGACGAGAATCGAACTCGCGCTCTCAGCTTGGGAAGCGACGGCGCTTGGACGGCTGCATGGACGCTGACCTGTGACTATGCACCTCAGGGGCGGATCCGTGAGTACGGATTCACACCCTTGTTGACCGCTGTTGTCCGCCCTTATGGGCACGCTATGGGCACGGCGCCGCAGCAGATCGCCGTCGGCGGCCCAGGTGACGTTCTTCAGGCTTGGGAGGACTCGGCTGCTAGGTAGGCCGAGCATCGCCATCGCGACTGCATACCTGGGCACCGTGCCCATGGGCTCATTCCGGCTCTGCCGAAGGTGCTCGCCTCACCCGCTCCGCGACGCTGAGGGTCACCTCCATCGTCACGTCCTCGCGATTGTCGTTGATTCTTACCGCGAGCGCCTGGATGGACTTCTGGTCGAACCGGAGCGGAGGCGGCCAGTCGAGCAGGGGACTGCTCGGGGGCCAAATCTGCAGGACGGAGTCACGGAAGTCCTCAAGAGGCGCGAGGTTGCCGTCGAAGAAGGGGATGAGGACCTGAAAGGCGACTTTGACGACTGAGAACGTGACGCACAGGCCGAGCAATTCGCCTCTCTGATCGTTCCTGGGCATGTAGATCGGACGCGACACCAGAGCCAAGGGATTGGGGTCGTGGTAAGCGGCGATCCAGACTCGAATGCCGTGATGTGGCTGCCGGTGGATCTCCAGACCCTGCCCGACGCCGTGCGGAACGATGTTGTCACCGATCGCGTCCATGAGGACGGCCATCTTGGCGGCCCGGCACATCCCAGCGAGGCGTCCGCTGACCGGGCGGCGCCGTTTCGTGCTGCTGGAGAGCCACCTCATTGGGCGACGGTACGGCGACACAACTGCCGGATGTGCCGGGGCGGACTGTTCCCTGGCCTGTCAGGGGGCGGGCTTCGCCGTTCGAGGGCGGATCACGCGGATGAGGATTCCGGGCCGCATCAGGGTGGCAGGTGGGGCGATGCCGCAGATGACCTTGACGAAGTCGGTGGCGAGGTTCGGACCGTGGCTCACGGCTGTGAGGACGCGGTCAAGGTATCCGGTGGCGAGCCGCATGCTGGGAACCTTCGGCCCCTCGACGCCTGGCAGGTCGGAGTCGGCGAGGGTACTCATCCACCAGGGCAAGGAAGTCACCCGGATGGCGTCGGCGAAGAAGCGGCGGGTCAGCCCGTCGAGCCCGTTGTCGAGGGCATGCCCGAGTGAGACGGCCTGGGACACAGCGACCATGATGCCTGTCGCGTAGACGGGGTTGAGGGTGCACAGGGCGTCTCCCCGGACGATCAGTCCGGCCGGCAGGCGGGCGTGGGGGGACAGGCGGGCGGACCGCCGAACCGGGCCGGACGACCCCGCCGTTGCGACAACCGATCGAGCTGGTGCCCGTGACCGAGGGTCTGTTGGTGCGGCTTGTGTGGGTTCGCTGGTCGGGCCCGTCGCGGTGGGTGTCCGCGACGGGCCTTGCCTTGTCCCGCGGTTGGGGTGGTCGGCATGCGGGTGGCGCATGCGTGGGGGCTACTTCGCCTGGAAGCCACCGTCGATGTTGAGGACCGTGCCGGCGACGAAGGAGGACTCGTCGGACAGGAGCCAGTGGATGCCCGCGGCGATCTCCTGGGGCAGGCCCATGCGGCCGATCGGATGCATCGCGGTGATGGAGTCCTCGTCGTACTGACCGAGCGAGATGGCGTTGGCGATGATGTCGGTCTTGATCGCGCCGGGGGCGACCGCGTTCACGCGAACGCCCTGGGAGGAGTACTCCAGGCCCGCGGTCTTGGTCAGGCCGACGACCGCGTGCTTGGTGGCCGCGTACGGGCCGCTCCACGGGATGCCGTTGAGGCCGGCGATGGAGGCCAGGTTGACGATGGTGCCCCCGCGGCCGCCGGCGAGCATCTCCTGGATCTCGCGCTGCAGGCACAGGAACAGGCCCATCACGTTCGTGGACAGCATCTCCTGGAACTTCACCGGGTCGGCGTCGGCGATCGCGGCGGTCTCGTGGGCCAGACCGGCGTTGTTGACCGCCTGGTCCAGGCGGCCGTAGTCGGCCAGGACCGAGTCGAACAGGGCCTTGATGCTCTCCGGCGAGTCCATGTCCGCCACCACGAACGAGGCACTGCCGCCGTCCTTGGTCAGCTCCTCGACCGCCCGCGCACCCACGTCCGCACGCCGCCCGCTCAGGACGACATGCACGCCGTCCGCGACCAGCAGCCGCGCGGTCTCCTTACCGATACCCGTCGCACCGCCGGTGATGACTGCAACCTTCTTGTCACTCTTGTTGCTGCTCATGATGTGGATCTCCTCTAGGAATCGCTTGCGCACGTCCCGCCCCGCCCCCTTAACGGACCGGCGGTCTCTTGAGATAAAACATAAGAGACCGTCGGCCTGATGTCAACAGACCACCGGTCTGTAGAATGGGGTCATGACAACCTTTCAACGTGCTCGCAGCGATGAGCAGCGGGAGATCCGCCGGCAGGCGATCCTGGACACCACGGCCGCGATGCTCGACGAGATGCCGGTCGCCGAGGTCAGCCTCAACGAGCTGAGCCGGCGCGTCGGCCTGGCCAAATCCAACGTGCTGCGCTACTTCGAATCGCGCGAGGCCATCCTGCTGGAGCTGCTGGACAGTGCATGGAAACAGTGGACGGCCGAACTGCCCGACCGGCTCGCCGCCGGAATCGACCCCGACCACCCGGTGGGCCGGCGTGGCGACGCATTCGCGGCCGCGTTCACCCACTCCCTTGCGGAGCACCGGGTGCTGTGCGACCTGCTCAGCGCGCAGGCCGGTGTCCTGGAGCACAACGTGTCCGCGGAGGTCGCCGCCCGGTACAAGAAAGCGGCCATCGGCAATGTCGTCGCGCTGGCCGATCTGGCGCGCCAGTACCTGCCCGAACTGGGCGACGGGGCGGAGCAGCTCAGCGCGCAGGTCTACATGGTGGCCGGCGCCGTCTGGACCCACGCCCGGCCCTCCCCCGGCATGCTGGCCGCCTACGACACGGACCCGTCCCTGGCCACGCTGCGCATGGACTTCACCTCCTCCCTGCAGGAGATGGTGGCGACCCTCATCGCCGGCACCCTCGCCCGTACGGCATAGGCGTCGGGAAGCCCGGCCAGGTCCGGGGCCGCAGTCCACCGGCAAGAGCATCGGTCAGCGGGCGACTTCCTGGTTTCTCAGCACCAGCAGGGCCCGCACCAGCGCGGTCGAACGGTGACGACGAGGCGCTCGTCGACGGGGATGCCGGCGTCGCGCAGGGCGGCGTAGTACGCGCGGGAGCACCACGCTCCTGCTGCAGCGGGTCCGACCTCCGCCGCCCGCCCCTCCCCGCCGACCGGACAGGCCCTGGCCGAACCCTTTGCAGCGCCCGCACCTGACGGGCACGGTGCCCGTCCTCATCAAGCTGACGTTTACACTTGCCACTTGACGGCCATTTGCGCACCACGTCACGCAGGTCACTTAAAACGGATCTCGCCATTCGAGACGTAACGCCGCCACCTGCACCGAAATCAGCCCCGGGGACTCTCCCGGGCACCCTTTCGGCTCGCCTTAGGGCACGCGAAGGGCACGCCGACCCCAAATTGGTCTAAACAGCAAACAACCCCCAAGTCGATGACCTGGGGGTTCGCAATGGAGCGGGTGACGAGAATCGAACTCGCGCTCTCAGCTTGGGAAGCTGATGTTCTACCATTAAACTACACCCGCGTAAGACGTCGACGGAGTCGCTGTCCGAACGCCCGCTCACTGTACCTCATGACGGACCCCCGGCGCTGTGACCGTGGGGTCCGTGCGTGTTTCACGGGGTGGGATCCGGCTGCGCCGGGCGGGAGTTGGGGCGTACGGTGGAGGTGTGGGAGAGGGGCCCGGCAGGCCGGAGTGCCGCCTGGAGAGCCGTCCCTTTGATCCCGTAATGTGGCTTTCCGTCGTCACGGCAGTAAGCCCGACGCGGCTTCTGGGGAAGGGACTTAAGGGACTTGATGGAACACACCGTCGTCCGCTGTGCCGAAGGGCACGTGTTCAGCACCGCTTCGTTCCCGATGCAGCAGGCCGAGCGGCTCGGCCCCGGTCGGCTCGTGCGGTGCCCGAAGTGCGCCCGGCTGCGCAGCGTCGTGCCGGTCGCTCTTGAGAAGCGGTAGCGGCAGAGGAGAACAGCGGTAACAGAGGCGCGTGGACTCGTCACGGTTTTCGCGGGTCCGCGCGCCTTGCGTATCCTCGGGACGTGCTTCTCTCAGACAAGGACATCCGGGCCGAGATCGACGCCGGGCGGGTACGGATCGATCCCTACGACGAATCCATGGTGCAGCCGTCGAGCATCGACGTGCGGCTGGACCGTTTCTTCCGGGTGTTCGAGAACCACCGGTACCCGCACATCGACCCCTCCGTCGAGCAGCCGGACCTCACCCGGCTCGTGGAGCCCGAGGGCGACGAGCCCTTCATCCTCCACCCCGGCGAGTTCGTCCTCGCCTCGACGTACGAGGTCATCTCGCTGCCCGATGATCTCGCGTCCAGGCTGGAGGGGAAGTCCTCGCTCGGGCGGCTCGGGCTCGTCACGCACTCCACCGCCGGGTTCATCGACCCCGGGTTCAACGGGCACGTGACCCTTGAGCTGTCCAATCTCGCGACCCTCCCCATCAAGCTGTGGCCGGGCATGAAGATCGGGCAGCTGTGCATGTTCCGGCTCTCCTCCCCCGCCGAGCACTCCTACGGCAGCGAGCGCTACGGCTCCCGTTACCAGGGGCAGCGCGGGCCCACCGCCTCCCGCTCCTACCTCAACTTCCATCGGACGCAGGTGTGAGGACCAGGAGGGACCAGGCATGAGCGACAGCGGTGTGCGGGAGAACCTGACCTACGAGCGGTTCGGCGTCGCCGTCCGCGAGCTCGCCCAGACCATCGCCGACGACGGGTACGAGCCGGACATAGTGCTCTCCATCGCCCGCGGCGGGGTGTTCGTCGCCGGCGGGCTCGCCTACGCCCTCGACTGCAAGAACCTGCATCTGGTCAATGTGGCTTTCTATACGGGGGTGGGGACCACCCTGGAGATGCCCGTGATGCTCGCTCCCGTTCCCAACGTGATCGACTTCAGCGACAAGAAGGTCCTCGTCGCGGACGACGTCGCCGACACCGGCAAGACGCTGAAGCTGGTCCGCGACTTCTGCCTCGACCACGTGGCCGAGGTCCGGTCCGCCGTGATCTATGAGAAGTCCCACTCCCTCGTGAAGTGCGAGTACGTGTGGAAGCGGACCGACGACTGGATCAACTTCCCGTGGAGCGTCGAGCCGCCCGTGGTGAAGCGGGCCGGTCAGGTCCTGGACGCCTGAGGCGCACAGCAAGCGAAGAAGGGCCCCGGCGGACTCGCCGGGGCCCTTCTCGTAGGCGGTGCCGAGGCCGGCACGCCGGCTAGAACGTGCCCAGCTTCACGATCGACAGCAGGGCGATCAGCTGGATCGCCGACGCGCCCAGGGCCTTCGGCCACGGCAGGTCGTGGGACTTGGCGACCATCAGGGTGAGGAGGGCGCCCGCCGCGACCCAGGTGGCCCAGCCGAGGAGCTGGACGAAGCCGGCGTTGCCGCCGAAGAACATGGCGAAGAGGAGACGGGGGGCGTCCGTGATCGACATGATCAGCATGGACAGGCCCACCGTCGGCTGCCAGGCGCCGTCGCCGCCCAGCTGACGGGCCAGGGTGTGGGTCACCACGCCCAGGACGAAGGCGGAGAGGACCATCGCGATCGCCGTCACGAGGACGATCGGGACCGCGTTGGTGAGGGTGGCGTTTATCGCGTCCGCGCGGGCGCCGTCGAAGCCGAAGACGGCGAGCAGGCCGTAGAGGAACGTCACGATCAGGGCGGGGGCCCACATCGCGTAGTCCCGCATCTGGAGGAACGTCTGGTTCGGGGCGAGGACGATCCCCTTCAGCAGGTCCTTCCAGTGCAGGCGCGGGCCGATCGGGCCGGACGGCGCCGCCGACCCGGCGTGGTAGGTCGCGCCCTGCGTGTAGGCGCCGGCCTCGTCGACCGAGAAGGCCTGGGTGTGGCCCGGCTGGTTCGCCGCGTACGGGTCGGGACTGCCGGCGCCGTATCCGCCGCCGTAGCCGTTGTCGTCGCCGAAGTACTCCGGGCCGTCGCCGCCGGCGGCCTGGCCCGGGTAGCCGCCACGCGCCTGCCCCTGCGGCCAGCCGGACCCGCCGCCGTTCTGCGGGTACGGCTGCGGGGCCGACGGGTACCCGTACGACGGTCCCGCCGGCTGCCCGCCGAAGCTCTGGGGCGGTGCCTGCTGCCCGTACCCGGGTTGTTGCGGTCGCGCTTGCGGGGCGCGGTCGTCCCGGCCGCCGCGTCCGTTCCTGAATCCAGCCACGTCCTCGAACGTACCTGGTCCCGGGGATCCGTGTGGCGGGCTCGGTCACCCGGGCCCGCCATTGCGGCAGAGCTGTGACATCCCCTAAGGGACCCTCAGGGCCGCTGAGGGGGACCCTCAGCGGCCCGCCGATCGCCGGCGCTCACTGCCCGAACAGCGAACCCAGCTGCGCCGACGTCCCCGACACGCCCACCGACGTCGCGTGGAAGGACACCGCGCCGGTCGTCGTAAGGCCCCCGGCGGAGCCGGGCAGGGTCCACACCGCGCCCTGTCCGCCGTTCTCGTGCCGGGCGCCGACCGCCAGATCGGCCCGGCCGTCGCCGTCGAGGTCGGCCAGGTGGACGGCGGAGCCGAAGAAGTCGTCGTCCTCGTTCAGGTCGGGGATGCCCGGGGTGTTCTGGGTGTACCGCGTCGAGCCGACCCCCGTCAGCCCGGCCGCGGAGCCGCGGAGCAGGGTGACCGTGCCGGTCTGCGAGGCCGTGGTGACCGTCTCGTAGGGCGTGCCGACCGCGACGTCGTCGTAGCCGTCGCCGTCGGCGTCACCGACGGCGAGCGAGTCGCCGAACGAGCTGGTGCCCTGGGCCCGGGTGGCGCCGGGGACGCCCGGGCTGTCCTGGGTGATCGCCGCCTGCGGGTCGGGGCTGATGCCGTGCGGGCCGCCGAGGTACGTGATGACCTCGCCGGGTCCGACCTTCGAGCCGTGGACCAGGACTCTGCCGGTGATGACGTCGTCGTAGCCGTCGCCGTTGACGTCGCCGGCGACGACCGGCTGCCGGCCGTCGGTTTCCAGCGTCCGCTGGGCCTTCGGCCGGGAGGCCGCGCCCAGGTACACCACCTCGCCGTCGAAGGGCTCGTCGGACTGTCCCACGATCGTCCCGCTGACGACGAGGTCGTCGACGCCGTTACCGTTGATGTCGCCGGCGGCCAGGTACCGGACGCCGTAGGAGTCGCCGGTGCGGAACGAGGGCACCACCCAGGTGCGGGACGCGGCCCCGCCGGCCTTGGTGAAGCCGCCCCGGAAGATCTGCACGTCGGCGCCGGTGCTGCCGACGGCCAGGTCGGCCCGGCCGTCCGCGGTGAAGTCGCCGACCGCCAGGGACATGCCGAAGCGGGTGTGGGAGGAACGGGCCGGGTCGGCGACGGCACTGCCGCCGGACAAGCCCTTCCTGCTCCCCCAGAGGATCGTGACCGACCCGGCCCCGCCGTCCTCGCCCCCGGCGCCGACGACCAGGTCGGCGTACCCGTCCCGGTTCAGGTCACCGAAGGCGAGCGCCGAGCCGAACTCGTCGCCCTTCTCGGCGGTGCCGGGGACGGACGCCGAGTTCTGGGTGACGACCGTACGGTTCGACGCCCTGACACCGGACGTGGAGCCGTAGGTGACGACCACCGCGCCGGCGTCCTTCCTGCCGGCGACCGTGGCACCCGGCGCGGCGGTGGCGAGGTCGCGGTAGCCGTCGCCGTTGAAGTCACCGGCCAGGCCGGAGGGGGCGGCCGAGGCGGTGGCCGCGGGAAAGGCGGTCAGGAGACCCGTGGTGAGGGCCGTGGCTAGCAGCAGGGTGGTGCGCTTGGGCATGGTTTTCCCCCGCGAGGCGGTGAGGTGACGAGGTGTGGTCGGATGACGGTGCGTCAGTTGGTCCCGGGGGTCCACCCCCGGGGCCGGTTCCGGGGCCGCCCGGGGTCGTCAGCCGGTGAGGCCCGTGCCGAACGCGCCGTACGTACGGGAGAGCCCGAAGGTGCCCGGGCCGAAGGACTTGGCACCCGTGGTGGTGATGCCGGAGGCGCTGCCGCGCAGGGCGGTGACCGCGCCGACACCCCCGTCCTCGAAGGAGGCCCCGACGGTCAGGTCCGCCTTGCCGTCCTTGGTGACGTCCGAGAGCACGAGGTCCGAACCGAAGTAGTCCATGGACTCGGCGGTGCCGGGGACACCGGCGGTGTTCTGGGAGATCGTCCGGGCGCCGGTGCGGGAGACTCCGTCGGCCGAGCCGTTCATCAGCACGACGAGACCGGTGTCCTCGGCCGCGCCGATGTCCTTGAAGACGACACCGATGGCGAGGTCGCCGTAGCCGTCGCCGTTGGTGTCCCCGATGGAGACGGCGCCGCCGAAGCCGTCGTCCGCCTTGTCGGTGCCGGGGACGCCCGTGGCGGACTGGGTGAGCTCGGCCATGGGGGCGTCGCCGTTGACCGGGCCGCCCTTGCTGCCGCTGATGACGACGACCTGTCCGCCGAGGGTGCCGGTGTGGTCGTCGTCCTTCGAGAAGACGTTGCCGATCGCGATCTCGTCGTAGCCGTCGCCGTTGATGTCGCCCAGGGCGAGGGAGGTGCCGCCGTTCAGCACCCGCGGCTGGGTCGTGACCACGCCGCCCGACGCACCGAGGTAGGCGGCGCCCTTGGACCAGCTGCCCGACGGGTCCGAGGCGAGCGCGGTGCGGTAGGTGAGGACGAGGTCGGCCTTCTTGTCGCCGTTGGTGTCGCCCGCGGCGAGCGCGTCGATACCGAACTCCGCCTTCTCCGGCGTGGGGACCTTCTGCGTGCCGCCGGTGGTACCCGACTTGGTGAAGCCGCCCTTGACGATGTAGGCGTACGACGCGGCCGTGCCGGACGCCAGGTCGGCCTTGCCGTCGCCGTTGAAGTCACCGGCGGCCAGCACCGAGCCCCAGGCCTCGTGCTTGGCGGCCGAGGGGTCCTTGACCGTCGTACCGTTCTTCAGGCCGCTCGCCGAACCCCACAGGATCGTGACCGAACCGCCGTCGGTGTCCGAGCCGCTGTCCTCGCCGGGCGCGCCGACGGCGAGGTCGGTGTAGCCGTCCTTGTTGAAGTCGGCGACGGCGAGCGCCCGGCCGAAGAAGTCCTCGGCCTCGGCGGTGCCGGGGACACCCGCGGTGTTCTGGCTGACCACCGTGCGCTTGGCCGGGTTGAGTCCGGAGGCGCTGCCGTAGACCACGGCGACATACCCGGCCATGCTCTTGCCGCCGACCTTGGCGTAGGGAGCGGCGAAGGCGACGTCGCCGTAGCCGTCGTGGTTGAAGTCGGCCTTGTAGGCATGAGCGGCGGCGGCGGACGCGACGGGGGCCGAGAGGGTCAGCAGACCGCCGGTCAGCGCTGCGGCGGTGACCGTCGCGAGGGCGAGGCGGTGGCGGCGATGTCCGTTCATGGGCAGGGAGCTCCTGAGATCGTCGTCATCGGTGGCGTCGGGCAGGCCCGCGGGTCCTACGACCGGCGGGCCCGCCCGAACGCCTTGTGGAGAAGTTCTTTTGACCTGCGGTTCAGTCGGCGAAGACGGCGCCGAGCTGCGGCACGCCGGTCGTGGAGACGCCCAGCTTGCTCGCGGCGAGGGCCCGGGAACCCGTCGTGGTGATCTTCGAGCCGTTGGACGGCAGGTAGGTCACCGCGCCGTCGCCGCCGTTCTCGTACGAGCCGACGACCAGGTCGGCCTTGCCGTCGCCGGTGACGTCGTCGAGCTTGACGTCGGCGCCGAAGAGGTCGTTCTTCTCGTCGTCGCCGGGGACGCCGGCCGTGCTCTGCGCGAAGGACTGGGCGCCGGAGGCGAGGTTGATCCCGGTCTTCGAGCCGTAGAGGACGGTGACCTGGCCGGTGTTGCTGTTGCTGCCGATGTCCTCGTTGGGCGTCGAGACGGCCAGGTCGGCGTATCCGTCGCCGTTGACGTCACCGAGGTCTATCTCCCAGCCGAAGCCGTCGCCCTTCTCGGAGGTGCCGGGGACGTTGCTGGTGTTCTGGTTGAACATGGTGACCTTGGCCGGGCCGGAGGCGCTGCCGTAGGTGACGGCGACCCGGCCGCCGTTGGCGGAGTCCGGGAAGACGGTCCCGTCGCTGCTGGCGTCCCAGGAGGCGCCGCTGACGATGTCGCCGAAGCCGTCGCCGTTGATGTCGCCGACGCCGGTGACGATGCCGCTCTTCAGCGCCTTGGCACCGGTGACGGTCAGGCCCGTGGAGCTGCCCGGCAGCCAGTAGTTGGTGTTCCAGTGGTCGCTGGTCTTCGTCTCGTACCCGTCGACGATCAGGTCGGTACGGCCGTCACCGTTGACGTCACCGGCGGTGAGCTTCATCGGGCCGTACGGGTAGGAGCTGGTGCCCGGCTGGATCGGCGGCTTGACGGTGTACCGGCCGCCGGGCGTGCCGCTGCCGGAGAAGCCGCCCTTGAACACCCAGAGGGTGGCGGCGGAGCTGCCGACGGCGAGGTCGGCCTTGCCGTCGCCGTCGAAGTCACCGGCGGCGAGCTGCAGCCCCCAGTAGTCGTGGCTGCTCGGCGACGGGTCCTTGATGTCGACGCCCTTGCCGGTGAGGCCGCTCTCGGAGCCCCACAGGAGGGTGACGGTACCGCCGTCGGTGTCGGTGCCGACCTTCTCCGAAGGGGAGCCGACGGCGAGGTCGTCGTAACCGTCGGCGTTGAAGTCGGCGTACGCCAGAGTCTCGCCGAAGCTGTCGCCGGCCTCGGCGGTGCCGGGGACGCCGGCGGTGTTCTGGCTGATGGTGGTGCGCTTGGCGGTGGTGACGCCCGAGGCGGAGCCGTAGAGGGCGATGACCTGGCCGGCGCCCTTGTGACCGTTGACGTAGGCGGTGGTGGCCGAGGTGGCGATGTCGCCGATGCCGTCGCCGTTGAAGTCGGCGTGTGCGATCTTGACGGAGTCCGCGGCCGACGCCGAGGCGGCCGAGAAGGTGAGCAGACCGCCCGTCAGCGCGGCCGCGGTGGCCGTCGCGAGGGCGAGTCGCGGGAACGTGTGCATGCGGGTCGTCTCCTGCGGCATGCGGGGGCCGTCCACACCCGGCGGACGGCCGGAGTCAGTGTTGTCCGGCGATCAGGAGACCCGCGTCAAGGGGTAAGGGTTGTACATGAGTTCGATGAAATCTCTGGGGCTGCTGTGCCCTACAAGGACCCCGGTCGGCACTGATGCAGGACGAACTCCGCAACAGGTGCGCTGATGCACCACTGACCGCGGTTGTTCAGCGGGATCGAGCGAGCTGCCGCCCTGACAGCCAAAGAGACGCCCCCTGCGCGGACGCCGCCCGGCCGGTCTCGGGTCGGGCGGCGTCCGTGCTGTCGGTGTGTCAGGCGATGGCCTCGCCGGGGCTCACCTGCGCGGTGGCGCCGGTGGCCGTGCGTAGAGTCGCGTCTTCCTACTGCTTGTTGATCGCGGCGGATACCCTGCCAATCTCGTGGACAAGGGACTGTCCCCAGCTATCAAGGAGGGCCAGGTCCTTAAAAAGGAAGAAGAAAAAGACTCCCATGGACGACAGTCCGACTGCAACTATGGTTACCAGGTAGCCTTTTGCGCCGACTAACCCGTCCGGGAGGCTGTCCGCAATGTACATACCATTGTATGCGGATGCACACAGTGCCACCAGGCACGCCAATATAACGAGCGCGGCGAGGTAGAAACCTGGGATTGAATATGAGGTTTTCCAGAGCGCACGCACAAGCCAGCCAGAGACGGATGGTGTCGCGGCGCACACCCATTCAACTGCCTGGGACTTTATCTTCTCGAACGGGAACATCAACCCTTGGGTGATGTACTGGTCTCGCCCCGCCATGTATACGCGAGAGTCCTGGTGCGCCTCACCGTGCATGTTGACGGCACCGTAAGAGGTTTGACTGGGAGGGGTTTGACCATAACCTGATTCCCAGGAGGTCTGTGAGTAGTTCGGAGCATCACTGTGCGGGTTAGGCGACCAACTGGGATAACCGTATCCGCTACCCCAGTCCGCCGGTCCGTAATTTGACCCGTCGGGGGCTTGCAAGTGCTCCGGATTAGCGCTATATGGATTTTCCGGCTGCCCCTCGTCGCGGTACGGGCCGTAGTCAGTCATGGTCGCCCGAAATGCTGGTCGTTCGCGGCGATGTATATGTGGCTATGGTCGTGCGCGTTTCCGACCTGGTTAATTTCCTTACCGCCCTGCTGTTGCGCGGGCGCGAAAACCTCCATCAGGGCTCGGCCGGCCACAGGGTCCGCTTGAATCAGGTCGAGGAAGTAATTTCGCCAGCGGCGGCGAAATTCGTCCTCCGCTCCATGTCTTGTGTCGGCGGCAAGTTGGACGAGGAATGCCTGGTGCTCGTCCAGGGAGCGGCCTACGGATTCCACGGCCTCGGGTTGAGAGCGTCGCAGAACGGCAACTATTCGAGCGCGCGTGCTCTGCCAGGCGTCAGTTGCCATTGCCGACACTACGGCGGTGCCGAGAGTGCTGGCCAGCGCCATTGCTGCAGGGTCCATTCCGCCTCCCGTGGGCTGAGGCAGATTGAACCTCAGGCCGAACAGGCTACCCAGAGCTCCTAGTCAGAGGATATAGGGCGCTTTCCTGTCGTGCCCTCATCTGCGTAGCGTACGTTGACTACGCAAGACGGGCCGTCTGAAAGTCACTTCGACTTGAATCCCGCAGAGGTTCGGCATCCGCAGTCGGAGCCACTGACAACAACTGACGATCTGCAGAGAATTAGCCGGCCGACGCTGAGACTTGACGCCGCAGGTCAGCACGCTGTGGGCCCGCGTGTTGTTCTTCACGAACGGATCCAGAGTCCATCGCTGCCGTTCGTCCATGCGGGCCTCATCCCGATGCCGGAGCAAACCCCCGGATCAGGTCGAACCCGTACACCATTTCCATGGACGCAACCGGCGGAGTACCAAGTCACTCACACCCTCCTGATCACCCTTGCGCCAGGATGGGCTCATGAGCGTAGTGAAGATCAACGTGCTGTCCGTCCCCGCCGAGCAGCGGGAGACGCTGGAGAAGCGGTTCGCCTCGCGGGCGCATGCCGTGGAGAACTCGGACGGGTTCGAGTGGTTCGAGTTGCTGCGGCCGGTCGAGGGGACCGAGCAGTACCTGGTGTACACGCGCTGGAAGGACGAGGAGTCCTTCCAGGCGTGGATGGAGGGGCCGATGAAGGCCGCGCACCAGGGGGGTGCGGAGGGTGAGCGGCCGAAGCCTGCGGCCTCCGGTTCGACCCTGTGGTCCTTCGAGGTGGTGCAGTCGGCGGGGCCGAAGGGCTGACCCGGAGACCCTGCCGACGGGGACCGGCGGCGGTGTGCGGTCAGGCCGGCGTCGTGGTCGGGAGCGGGGTGTCCGTCCGAGCCGGTTGCGGTACGACGCGGCGGCGCCGGGCCGGGAGGCCGAGCGTCGGGTGGGCGACGGCCCAGGCCGCGCCCTTGCAGATCAGTTCCTTGTAGCGGGCGGCGGTGCGGCCCGTGAGGGCGGCCCGTACGGCGCGGTCGTCGGCCGTGACGTACTGGATCAGGCCCTCCCCGCGGCCCAGCGAGACGCACTGGTTGAAGTAGCGGAGCGGGGTCTCGGGGAGCTTTCCGCCGGTCAGGCGGGCCGCGATGGCGTCGGCGGCCTGCCAGGCCATCGGGAGGCCCGAGGCGCAGGACATGCGCAGCGGATTGCCGGCCGGGCCCGTCGCCATGGCCGCGTCGCCGACGGCGTACACGTCCGGGTGCGAGACCGAGCGCATGGTCCGGTCGACGACGATCCGGCCGGCGCCGGTGACCTCCAGGGCGGTGGCCCGGGAGATCGGGTGGACGGCGAAGCCGGTGGTCCACAGGGTGACGGCGGCCGGGATGGCCGTGCCCTCTGCCGTGGTCACCTGGCCGGGCGCCACGGCGGTGACGGCGGTGTGCTCGTGCACGGTGACGCCGAGCCCGTCGACGACCTTCCGCAGATGCCGGCGGCCCTTGGGCGAGAGCCAGTCGCCGAGGGCGCCGCGGGCGGCGAGGGCGACGTCGAGGTCCGGGCGGGCCTCGGCGATCTCGGTCACGGCCTCCAGACCGGTGAGGCCGCCGCCGACCACGACGACGGGCTCCCCCGCCGCCAGACCGGCGAGGCGCTCGCGCAGCCGGAGCGCTCCGGGGCGGCTCGCGATCTGGTCGGCGTGCTCGGCGGCACCGGGGACGCCCTGGTCGTTCCAGGCGCTGCCGAGGGCGTACACGAGGGTGTCGTACTCCAGTTCCAGTTCCGGCGCCGGTGCGCCGTCCTCGCCGGTGCCGTCCATGGCGGCGGCGGTGACCGTCTTCCGGTCGACGTCCACGGCGGTGACCCTCGCGAGCCTCAGCTCCACGCCGGTGCCGTCGAACATCTCGGCGAAGGGCCGGGGCCTGAGCTCCTGGCCGGTCGCCAGCTGGTGCATCCGGACGCGCTCGACGAAGTCGGGTTCGGCGTTGACGAGGGTGATGGCGACGTCTTCGCGGCGCAGCCGCCTGGCGAGGCGGCCGGCGGCGACGGCTCCGGCGTATCCGGCGCCGAGGACGACGATGCGGTGCTGCATGTCCGTGCTCCTGTCATCCAACTGTTCAGCGGGTCGCCACCTGAACCGGGCGGCCCGCCGTTTCCTGACAGGAGTGCGGTGTGAAGCAGATCACATTGAAGTGGACGCCGCGTCAGAAGAGGCGGAGCAGGGGTTCGCCGTGGTCGGTCGCCGCCCACTGCCTGGTCGCCCGCTCCAGCTTGTCGGGGTTGACCTGGTTGCGGAACGCGGCGATGCCCTCGGCGGTGATCTCCAGGCACATCACGCCGAAGACCCGGCCGCCGACGACCGCCACCAGGGCGGGGCCGCCGTTGGCGGTCGTGGCGTACAGCTCGACGGAGCCGCCGGCCAGGGCCCGCTGCGCCGGGCCCTGTTTGAACAGGCCCCGCATGAACTTCGCGACCGCGAGGGCACCCTCGAACGCCCTGGCCGCGGCCGGGACCTTCCCGCCGCCGTCGCCGATCGCGACGGCGTCCTCGGTGAGCAGCCGGACGAGCGGCTCGGTCCGGCCGCTGGTGGCGGCCGCGAGGAACTCCTCGATGATCCGCCGGGCGGCGGCCTCGTCGACCGCCGTGCGGGTCCTGCCCTCCGCGACGTGCTTCCTGGCCCGGTGCAGGATCTGCTGGCTGGCGGCCTCGGTGAGGTCGAGGATCCGGGCGATCTCCCGGTGCGGGTAGTCGAAGGCCTCCCGCAGCACGTACACCGCACGCTCGGCCGGGGTGAGGCGCTCCAGCAGGACCAGGACCGCGTACGACACCGACTCCCGCCGTTCCGCGGTGTCGGCGGGGCCGAGCATCGGGTCGCCGGCGAGCAGCGGCTCGGGGAGCCACTGGCCCACGTAGGTCTCGCGCCGGGCACGGGCCGAGGTGAGCTGGTTGAGGCAGAGGTTGGTGAGGACCTTCGTCAGCCAGGCCTCGGGGACCTCGACACGGCCGGTGTCGGCGGCCTGCCAGCGCAGATACGTCTCCTGCACCGCGTCCTCGGCCTCGCTCGCGGAGCCGAGGAGCCGGTAGGCGATGGCCGCCAGGCGCGGCCTGGCCGCCTCGAACCGGTCCACGTCGGTCAGGGTCAGGGCCATGGGCCGGATCCTAGTCCGGGCAGTGGGCGGGGGCTCAAGCGCGGTGGCGGTAGTAGGTGACCGTGTCCGTCGTCGCGTAGTTGCCGTGGTCGACGTCGAGGACCGTGACCACCGCGATGTCGCCGTTCGTCGTGTCACGCAGGCAGAAGGTGCGGCCGGGCGGGGCGTCGCGGAAATGCAGGCGGTCCTTGGCGGGGTGGCGGACGGCCTTGGCGGCGCACTGCGTGGCGGTCGGTGCCGCCTTGCCGGACACGACGTAGACGTCGGTGAGCGGCTGGATCTCGAAGGCGCCGGCACCGTCGCCGCCGGCGTTGGTGCTGATGCTCCACTCGGTCTCCGCAGCGCCGGACACACCGGCGCGCAGGTCGAAGTAGTAGTGGTAGTCCTTCAGGAACAGCCTCCGGTGGGCGTACACCCGCGTGTAGCCCTCCGAGGCCGAGGAAGCCGGGTCGGCGTGGCCCTGGTCCGGTGCCAGCGCCTCGTAGACGATCCCGCTCGCCGTGGCCGCGACGGCCAAGGCCACCACGGCGGTGGTCACCCGGTCCCGGGCCCGTAACCGACGTCCGGGACCGGACGGCTCCGGCGTACGACCGGAAGGGTCCGGCATACGACCGGACGGGTCCCCGTCCGGGCTGCCGGACGGCTCCCCGGACGGCAGCGGGTCGGAGGGGTCCCCGGACGGCGGGGGGTCGGAGGGGTCCCCGGACGGCGGGGGGTCGGAGGGGTCTCCCGTCGGGTCTCCACCCGAGGCGGCCGACGGCTCTCCGGACGGGACGGCCTGGTCGGCCCACGGTGACACCGCCTTGTCCACCGCCCCGGACGCCGCGACCGCGAAGGCGATGGCGATCGCCCACCGGTCGGCCGAGTCATGGGCCGTCCACAGCCCCGTCAGCGCGTACGACCCGGCCAGTGCCGTGCCGAACGTCCCCAATGTCACAAGGAGTAAGACCGCTCTCCGACGCCCTGCGCTCACGTCCGCTCCCCCTGCCACTCACGGCCCACCCAGCTTGGCATGGAACCGACATGTCGGGGAGAGGCGATACCGGGCATCGCCCGCCCTGGCCGGACGGCGGCCCGAGCCACCGAGCCACCGAGCCACCGGGCCACCGGGCCGCTATTGCCGGAGGAAGTTATGCACATATTGTCGTGAATAGGTGGTACGCGCCTCCCCACGGGGACGCCCGCGTACGAGGCGTGCCTCCCTCCGCACACGACCGGAGGACGAACGTCATGCGGCTCCGTGCCCGGCCCAGGGGTGACCTCCCGGTCGACGACGCCCTGGGCGTGGCACTGGCCGGCATGGTGCGCCGGACGGGGGCGGCGATCGGCGGCCTGTACCTCGTCGAGGAGCCTGCCGCGCTGCTGCGCCTGGTGGCGCTGTGCGGACTGCCCGTCGACTTCACCGCGCCCTGGCAACGGCTGCCGCTGACCGCGCCGGTCCCGGTGGCCGACGCGATCGCGGGGGACCACCTCGTCTGGATCGGCTCCCAGGACCAGATGGCGCGCCGCTACCCGCGGGCGGCGACCGTCCTGCCGTACCCCTTCGCGCTCGCCGCGGTCCCGGTGCGCGGGGTGCGCCGCCGCTGGGGCGGGGTGGTGCTGATGTGGCCCGCCGACCACCCCTCTCGGGCCACCACCCGCGAACGCCACCACATCACCGCGAGCGCCCGCCGGCTGGCCCGGCTCCTGGACGACTCCCCGGTGCCGCCGGACCTCCCCGACCGGCCGCGTGTCGTGGCCGTGGACTCCCTGCACCACCCGGCCCAGACCGCGCCGGCCGCCGTCGACTACCTCGACCGGCTCCCCGACGGCGCCCTGGCCCTGGACCTGGAGGGACGGATCACGTTCATGTCCGCCCCGGCCGCACGGCTGCTCGGCCGGGACGCCGACCGGCTGCTCGGCACGCGGCCGTGGCAGTCGCTGCCGTGGCTGGACGACCTGAGGTACGAGGAGCGGTACCGTCTGGCGGTCGTCAGCCGGGCACCGGTCACCTTCAGCGCACTCCGCCCGCCGAACCGGTGGCTGACCTTCCACCTCCACCCGGACGCCAGCGGCATCAGCGTGCGCATCACCGCCGGTGCGGAGACGGCGGCCGGAGCGAGCGAGCGGGCGGAGCCCGCGCCGACCACGCCCGGACGCCTCTACCAGCTGATCCACCTGGCGGCCGCGCTCACGGAGACGGTGACCACCCAGGACCTCGTGGCGCTCATGGCGGACCAGGTCCTGCCCGCGTTCGGCGCCCAGGGGCTCGTGCTCAGCATCGCCGAGGCGGGCCGCCTCCGGATCGCCGGGCAGCACGGTTACTCCGCCGAAGCCGCCGAACGCCTCGACGCCCTCCGCCTCGACACCGGCGTCACCCCGGTCGGCCAGGTCCTGGCGAGCGGTGTCCCCGCCTTCTTCGGCAGCCCGGCCGAGCTGACCACCGTCTACCCCCGGGCACCCCAGGTCAGCGGGAAACAGGCGTGGGCCTTCCTGCCCCTGGTCATCTCAGGGCGGCCGGTGGGGTGTTGCGTCCTCTCCTACGAGCGCCCCCACACGTTCACCGCCGACGAGCGCGCCGTCCTCACCCCACTGGCCGGTCTGCTCGCCCAGGCCCTGGACCGGGCCCGCCTCTACGACACCCAGCACCACCTCGTCCACCAGCTCCAGCAGGCACTGCTGCCACGCAGTCTCCCCACCCTGCCCGGTCTCGACGTCGCCGCCCGCTATCTGCCGGCCGGGCACGGCATCGACGTCGGCGGCGACTTCTACGACCTGCTGCGCCTGGACGACACCTGCGCGGCCGCCGTCATCGGCGACGTGGAGGGCCACAGCATGGCCGCGGCCGCCCTGATGGGCCAGGTCCGCACCGCCATCCACGCCCACGCCACCGCCGGAGCCGCCCCGGACCAGGTCATCACCCGCACCAACCGGCTGCTCGCCGACCTGACCCCCGACCTCCTGGTGACCTGCCTCTACGTCCACCTCGACCTGGCCCGCAAGGAGCTCACCCTGGCCGGGGCCGGCCACGTACCGCCGCTGCTGCGCCCGGCGGCCGGCCGGGCCCACCCCCTCCACCTCGACCCCGGGCCGCCGCTGGGCGTCGACGTCTGCGCCCGCTACCCCGTCACCCGCGGCGCGCTTCCGGCGGGCGCCGTGCTCGCCCTCTACACCGACGGCCTCGTCGAACGCCCCGGGACCGACGTCGACCGCGCCACCGCCGACCTCGCCGAGCACCTCGCACACGCCGACGTCGACGACCTGGAACGCCTCATCGACAGCCTCGTCCACCAGGCCTGGCCGGCTGGCGGCCACACCGACGACCTCGCCGTGCTCCTGCTGCGCACCGGGCACCCGTCGGCCGAGCAGGTCGAGCAGGCCGAGCAGGCCGAGCAGGCCGAGCAGGCCGAGCAGGCCGAGCAGGCCGAGCAGGCCGAGCAGGCCGAGCACGGAGCGTCCGGTAGCTGACCTGACCCCGTCAGCGGGGATGGGCCGTGAAGACGTCGTGCAGGACGTCCATGTAGGCGCCGTGGCCGCTGGGGCTGGCCCAGGCCGTGGCGGACTCGGCGGCCGTGCCCTCGCCCCATTCGTTGTAGGTGACGAGCAGTTGGAAGGGCGCGCCGGAGGTGGCGACGGTCGTGGCGTCACGGCGGAAGCGGTCGAGGTCACGGGGAACGACCGGTTCGTCGGCGTCGTACTTGTAGAAGCCCGGCGAGAGGATCGCCGAGTAGCCCTGCTGGAGGTCCAGGCTGGACGCGTACTGGTGCCAGCCCTGCGGCTGGTTCGCGCACGTGCGGTAGCCGCCGAACACCTTCAGGACGACGTAGTAACCGGCGGTGCGGTTGGCCTCGGTCCACCGGTCGACCATGTCGCAGCCGTCGCCGCCCGCCGCGTACACGAAGATCACCGGCTTGCCTTCGATGTGCAGCCAGGTCTTCTGGTCCGAGTACTTGCGCAGGTACACGAGGTCGCTGTGGATCTGGGTCACGGACGGGTTCCCGTACGCCTCGTTCTCGTAGTACGTCGTCCAGGAGAAGCCCAGCTCGGCGCCCTCGGACATGAGCAGCGGCATCCGCTTGTCCTCGCGCTTGCCGGCGCCCCACCAGGAGGCGATGCCGGCCTGGAGGCCGCCGTACTGCATGTCCTTGATCTGCCGGTCGATGGTGGCGGGGTCGTCCTGGTCGTAGTCGGAGGCCGATGCGGTGTACTGGCTGCCGCCGTCGGTGTGCGGGTTCTTGTCGTACCAGGGGTAGTAGAAGGCGGCGCGGACCGGGAGCTTCGTGTCGACGGTCGTGGGGGCCGGGGCCACCGCGGTGGCCGTCGGCTTCTTGGAGGCACGGGGACGGGCCGTCGCGGACGTCGACGCCGATGCGGTCGACGGCGACGGGGAGACCGACGGGGGCGCGGAGCGGACGGTGGGCGACGGGGAGAGCGCGGCGGCCGTGGGGGCGGTCGGGGCGCCCGGGCCGGCGGCCAGGGCGACCGCGGCGATCGTGACACCGGCGACGCCCGCGGCGGCCAGCGAGAGCAGGCCGACGAGCTTGCCGGCCGAGGCCGCCTTGACCGCCGAGGCCGCCTTGACCGCCTTGCCCGACCTGGCCACGCGACCGGCACGGCCGGCGCGGGTGGCACGGACCGCGGGCGCGGCTTGCGCGACCGGGGCGGCGTCCGCGGCAGACATGGTGTGCGCTGCGGTGGTGGAATGCCCGGCTGCGGTGGTGGAATGCCCGGCGGCGGCGGTGTGCGTGGCAGTCGTGGTGTGCGCTGCGGTCGTCGCGCTGCTTCCGCCGCCCGCCCGCAGGGCCGCCGCCGTCAGCGCGACGACCGCGGGCGGGACCGGTACCAGGGCCAGGTCCGCGAGCAGCCGCTCGGCCGGGACCACGTCGGCCCCGTCGAACACCCCGTCGCAGGCCGGGCATTCACGGGTGTGCCGGGCCACCCGCTTGCGCCACAGACCGCTCGGCCGTCCGTCCCAGCCGTACAGCATCCCGTCCAGGCCCGGGCAGCGGGGCGCCGCCTCCAGCGCCCGCACCACCGCCCGCGCGACCTCCAGGCGTGCCTTCAGCCGCTGTACCCGGACGCCCGCCTGCGCGGGCGGGATCTCCAGGGCGGCGGCCAGTTCGGCACGGCTGAGCTGACCGGCCACCTCCATCCACCACACGGCGAGCAGTTCGCGGTCCTCCGCGTCCAGCCAGCGGGTCGCCTCGGCGGTCTCGCGCCGCTGCTCGGACAGGTGCAGCACGGTGATGGCGAGGTCGGCGAAGTCGGCCCCGGGATCGGCGAGTTGCGCGGTCTCGTCCAGCCACTCGGCGCCGGCCTGCGGCGGCGCCGCCCGCCGCAGCCGCCAGTGCCGGCGCACCTGGCGCATCGCGATCGCCACCAGCCACGAGCGGAACGCGGCGGGATCGCGCAGCTGCGCCACGTCGCGGACCATCTGGAGCATGACGTCCTGGACGACGTCGTCGGTGTCGGAGGGCGCGTTCAGGGCACGCCCGACGACGTTGTAGACGAGGGGCAGATGGTCCGCCACGAGCACGTCGAGCGCCCGCTGGTCGCCGGCCTGCGCGGCCCTGACGACGGCGGTCTGCGCGTCATGTCCACTGGGTGAGAAGTCGCTCATGCAAGGGGAGGGTCGGTCGACGCCGTCGGCATAACGGAAAACCGCGGCCAGACTAGCGGGCAGGTGTCCTCCGCCCGCCGGCGCGTACGACGGTGGGGGCGGGTACGGCGCCGTAGCGGTACGGGGCGGTACGGGCCCCTTCGTGCACGGCGCGGTGCGGCCGTCAGGTGGCCCGCGTAACCCCCCTGGCGAGCCGCTCCACCCGGTCGTGCAGGTCCTCGACATGGTCCTCCGACTCCGGCTTCATGAGGACGCTGCGCAGGATCCGGGCGCCGTCCGCGTCCGCCGTGACCTTGGGGTGGCGGGCGGCGAAGGCGTCTCGGTCGGCCTTGAGGGTGCTGAGGAAGACCGGGTCGGGGGCGGCCATGCCGTCGGTCAGGACGCGGGCGGAGGCGGCGTCGATCGCGGTGAGGGCGGCCGGGTCGGTGGCCGGGAAGTAGGTGACGATGTCCAGCTGGGGGCGCTGGTAGAGCTCCAGGGCGTCCGACGCCTCGATCAGGTCCGCCCAGCGCAGGGCGGCCCGGCGCCCGGCCGCCAGCACCTCGCCGAGGCCGTCGGGCGTGGGCGGCAGGAGCCGGAAGGTGAGCCACAGGGCCGCCGCCGCGGCACCGGCACGGGAGCACTCCAGGCTGATCTCGCCCAGGTGGAGCTCGCCGGAGGTGAAGTAGGTGTACGGCGAGTCGTGCAGGTAGAAGCGGCCGACGTCGGGGTCCCGGAAGAGGACGGCTCCGCAGCCGTAGGGCTGGAGTCCGTGCTTGTGCGGGTCGACGACGATCGAGTCGGCCCGGGCGAGGGCCCGCCAGGGCTCGGGCGGCAGCCCCTCGGGGCCGTCGGCGCCGGCGAGGAGCGTGAAGAAGCCGCCGTAGGCCGCGTCGACGTGCACGCGGACGCCGTGGCGCTCGGCGAGCGGCAGGATCTCGTGGACGGGGTCGACGGCGCCGAGGCCGGTGGTGCCGGTGGTGACGACGACGGTGCCGACGGCACCGGTCTCCAGTACGTCCGCCAGCGCGTCGAGGTCCATCCGGCCCCGGTCGTCGGTGCGGACGGGGTGGCTGGTCATGTCCAGGACGTGGCACATACGGCCGTGGGTGTAGTGGGCGTCGGCGCTGTGCGCGATGCCCCGGCCGGGGTGGAGCTCGCGGGCGACGAAGAGGGCCTCGAGGTTGGCGATGGTGCCGCTGGTGGTGAGGTGGCCGAGGTGGGTTTCGTACCCGAACATCGCGGCTAGCTGCGCGACCGCCTCGCGTTCCATCGCCGCCGTGGCGGGGCCGCCGTCCAGGGCGTGGTTGTTGGGGTTGATCAGCATCGCGGTGAGGTGGCCGACCACCGCGGCGGGGTGCGGGGGCTTGAGCATCTGGCCCGCGTAGTGCGGGTGGAAGAAGGGGTAGTTGTCCTTGAGCCGGTCCGTGAACTCGGCGAAGACCGGCGCGAAGCGGTCGTCGGCGACGTCGAGGGACGGGTGGCGCCGGTAGGGGCCGAAGGTGTCGGCCCACTCCTGTATCGCGTCGGTGGCTCGGCCGAGCCAGTGCTGCAGATCCACGGATCTTCCTCTCGCTCGCGGTGCTCTCACCGTACGATTTAATTGACTAGTCAGCAATCATCTAGTCAGCAATTGAGCGAGCAGTTATCGCCTCAGCAGTAAGTGCGGTCACAGTAAGGTCGGTCGCGATGAACTCCACGCCCCAGCACGACGCCGAAGCCGCCGCCCGCGCCGCCAACAGCCCGCTCGTCCGGGACTTCGGGCTGCTGATCACGTCCGCCACCCGCCTGGAGCAACGCATCGACAGCGCGCTGCGCCGGGAGTGCGGGATCAGCCACACCATGCTGGAAGTGCTGATCCTGCTCTGCCGCCGGTCCGGCGAGGAGATCTCCCAGCGACAGCTGGCCGACGGCCTCACGCTCACCAGCAGCGGCACCACCCGCCTGATCGACCGCATGGAGGAGGCCGGGCTGGTCCGGCGGGCGCCGTCACCCGGGGACCGGCGGGTGGCCCTGGTGGAGCCGACCACCGAGGGGCGGGCGGCGTTCCTGCGCGCGGCCGCGGTGCACGCCCGGATCGTGGAGGAGTTCTTCGTCGGACCGCTGACCGCCGACGACTACACGCGACTGACCGGCGCGCTGGCCTCGATCGACCGGGCCCTCCGCGAGGACACCGAGTAACAGCTTTACTACCCTAATACCGGACATTTGATATGGGGTAAGTCGGGGCAAATCCCTCGAAGAACCGGTCGTCGGTCTGGTTGCTGGTCTGGTTGCCGGTGTGGTCACTGGTCTGGGCAGGGGTCTCGTCATGAGTCTCGGCGTGGGTCTCCGTATGGGTCTCGGCGTGGGTCCGGGCACGGGTGCGGGCATGGGCCCGGAAGCGGGGCCCGGGATGGGTCCGGGCGCGGGGTCCGGCAGAGGACCGGGCGCGGGGTCCGGTGGCCGGATTCCGGGTGTGCGGTGTAGGGCGCTCGTCCGGGTGGTGGTCGCGGTCGCCGTCGGCGCCGGGCTCGTGCTGGCCGGGGCCTGTGGCGGTGCCGAAAGCGGAGGCGGGGGCGGAGGCGGGGGCGGGCCGGGGGCGGGGCTCAGTGTCGGCGTGCTGCTGCCGGGTGGCGGGGCCTCGCGGTTCGGGCAGTTCGACCGGCCGTTCATCGAGCAGAAGCTGAAGCAGCTGTGCCCGCACTGCCCGGCCGCGGCCGTCGTGGCCACCCCCGAGCCGGATGTCCAGCAACAGCAGCTCGACGCCATGATCACCCGACGCGTGGACGTCCTGATCCTCTCCGCCATCGACCCCAGGTCGCTGCGCTCGTCGGTGGAGGCCGCGCACCGGGCCGGCATCCCGGTCGTCGCCTACGACCGGCTCGCACAGGGCCCGATCTCCGGTTACGTCACCTTCGACGGCGCGGCGATCGGCAGGCTGCAGGGCGAGGGGCTGCTCAAGGGCATGGGGGCGAAGGCGAACGGCGGCCAGATCGTCATGCTGAACGGCGCCGCGGCCGACCCCAACGCCGGCTGGTTCAAGCAGGGCGCGCTCTCGGTCCTGCGGGGCAAGGTGCGGATCGGCAAGTCGTACGACACCCCCGACTGGCGGCCGGACAACGCCTACACCGAGATGGCCGGCGCCGTCTCCGCCCTGGGCGCGGACCACGTCGACGGCGTCCTGGCCGCCAACGACAGCCTCGCCGGTGCCGCGATCGCCGCCCTCGACGCCGGCTCGGTCCGGCCGCTGCCCCCGGTGACCGGCCAGGACGCCGACCTCTCGGCGGTGCAGCGGATCGTCGCGGGCCGGCAGTACATGACCGTCTACAAGTCCTACCGGGCCGAGGCCGACGCCGCCGTCGAGATGGCCGTCGCCCTGGGGCGCGGCGAGCCGGTCCCAACCACCGCCACCACCGTCGACAACGCGACCACCAAGGGCATCCCCGCGGTGCTGCTGCCGGCGTACTCGGTGACGACCGGCACGATCAAGGACACTGTGGTGAAGGACGGTATCTACACCATCGACCAGATATGCACCCCCAAGCTGCGGTCCGCCTGCGCCGAGGCCGGACTCACCTCATAGGGCCCGGGGAAGGAGGTGGTGGCCCGTGGTCCAGCCCCTGCTGGCGCTGCACGGTGTCTCCAAGCGCTTCGCCGCCGTCCAGGCGCTGGTCGACGTCGACCTGGAGATCCGGGCCGGGGAGGTGGTCGCCCTGGTCGGCGGGAACGCGGCCGGCAAGTCCACGCTGGTCAAGGTGATCTCCGGGGTCGGTCCCCCGGACCGGGGTGTCATCGCGTGGGAGGGCCGCCCCGTCCAGATCAGACGCCCCCACGACGCCCGGGCGCTCGGCATCGCGACCGTCTACCAGGACCTCGCCATGTGCGGGAACCTCGACGTCGTCGGCAACCTCTTCCTCGGCCGGGAGATCCAGCGGTACGGCGTCCTCGACGAGGTCGAGATGGAGCGCCGCGCCCGTGAGCTGCTGCGGACCCTGCCCATCGACATCCCGGACGTGCGGGCCCCGCTCGCCACCCTCTCCGGCGGCCAGCGGCAGGTCGTCGCGATCACCCGGTCGTTCCTCAGCGCGCCCCGGCTGCTCCTCCTCGACGAACCCACCGCCTCCCTGGGCATCGAACAGACCAACCACCTCCTCGACCTCGTCGAGGAGCTCCGCGACCGGGGCACCGGGATCCTCCTGATCAGCCACAACATGGGGGACATCAAGGCCGTCGCCGACCGGGTCGCCGTACTGCGGCTCGGCCGCAACAACGGCCTGTTCGACGTGGGCACCACCTCCCAGGAGCAGATCATCGCCTCCGTCACGGGCGCGGCGGACCACTCCGGCCGGCACCGCCCCTCCGCCGACCCAGGGGAGAGATGGTCGTGAGGGGGCCCTTCACCGGCCGCTTCCGGCAAAGCCGCCTCCGGCGAGACCGCTTCCGGCGATACGCCGGCACCGCGCGCCGTCGGCTGCACGAAGGCGGCCTCGGTCCGGCCCCGGTGCTGCTCGCCTTCGGCGTGATCTGGGCGGTCTTCCAGAGCCTCAACGCGAACTTCCTCTCGCCGCGCAACCTGTCCGTGCTCAGCGTGGACATCGTCGGGACCGGGATGATCGCCGTCGGTGTCGTCTTCGTGCTGCTGATCGGGGAGCTCGACCTGTCGGTGGGGTCGCTGGCCGGCCTGTCGGGCGCCCTGTTCGCGGCGCTGAACGTGAACCACGGGATGCCGCAGTGGCTCGCCGTGCTCGTCGCGGTCGGGACGGGTGCGGGCGCCGGGGCCTTCCACGGGTTCGTGTACACCAAGACCGGGGTGCCCGCGTTCGTCGTGACCCTCGCGGGGCTGCTGACCTGGAACGGCCTGATGCTCTACCTGCTGGGCCCGGAGGACGCCATCGACTTCGACGGGGACGGGCTGGTGGCCATGCTGACCAGCCGCCACTTCCCGGCCGCCGTCGCCACCTACGGCCTGGCGGCGCTCGGTACGGCGGCCTACCTCGCCGTCTCCTTCCACGACCGCGGCCGCCGGGCCGCCGCCGGCATGCCGAACCGGCAGGCGGCCGAGATCTGGGTCCGCACCGCCCTGCTCGCCGTCGCCGCCTTCGCCGCCGCCTACGTCCTGGACCGCTTCGAGGGCCTGCCCCTCGCCCTTCTGATCTTCCTCGCGGTCCTCGTCGCCTCCGACCTCCTGCTGCGCCGCACGGCCTACGGCCGCCAGGTCCTCGCCCTCGGCGGCGGCGCGGAGGCGGCCCTGCGGGCGGGCGTCGGAGTGGCCCGGGTACGGATCTCCGTCTTCCTCGTCTCGGGCGCGCTGGCCGCGGTCGGCGGCCTGTTCGTGGCCTCCCGGCTGACCTCGGCGACCACGGTGCCGGGCTCCGGCATGCTGCTGATCAACGCCATCGCCGCCGCCGTCATCGGCGGCACCAGCCTCTTCGGCGGCCGCGGCTCGACCTGGTCGGCGCTGCTCGGCGTCCTCATCATCCAGTCGATCGCCTCGGGCATGGCCCTGCTGGGGGTCCAGCCCGCGGTCCAGTTCATGATCACCGGCGGGGTGCTGCTGATCGCGGTGGTCTTCGACGCCCTGGCCCGGCGGGCGGCGGCGGGTCGGGCGCGGGCCTAGGTGTGCGTCCCGACAGTTCCCGTCGTCGCCCGGAGGGAAGCCTCGCGGCGTCAGGTGCGTGCTCAGGAGTCC
The DNA here is from genome assembly GCF_042720695.1 of Streptomyces sp. NPDC058457. Classification (NCBI taxonomy): domain Bacteria; kingdom Bacillati; phylum Actinomycetota; class Actinomycetes; order Kitasatosporales; family Streptomycetaceae; genus Streptomyces; species Streptomyces sp. NPDC058457. The sequence goes on from NZ_JBHXLU010000006.1 coordinate 121,310, forward strand.
TCCTCCCGGCCGGAGGCTGGGGAGGGAGTGCCGGGCGGCGTGCCGTCGTCGCGTGTCCGGTGCCGGTGCCGGTGCCGGTGCCGGTGCCGGTGCCGGTGCCGGTGCCGGTGCCGGTTGAGCGGAGCACGGCCTGGCGGGATCCTGGGAACGGGGCAGGGTACCCGCACGTCCGGAGGCACCATGGAAGGACGCATACCGGAGGACCTGGCGGTCGTCGTCGACGCCGACGGGGCGGTCCTGGTGTGGAGCGCGGGTGCCCGGCGGCTGCTCGGGTACGAACCCGCCGAGGTCGTCGGCCGCTCCACCCAGATGCTGCTCGCCGCCGAGCTGCCCCCGTCCGCGCGCCGGCACCTCGCCGACGGGCAGCGCTGGTCCACCGAGGTGGCGCTGCGGCACCGCAACGGCGACCGGGTCGTGGTACGCCTCCAGGGAATCCCGCTCGCGGACACCGGCGACAGGCCGCTCTGGCTGGTCACCGGTGCCGCGTCGACGACCGTGGCCGGACGCGACCAGCCGGGCGCCGCGACCCTGTGGGACCTCACGCTCGCCCAGCTGCCCACACCGGTGGCGATCTACGACCGCGAGGCCCGGTTCGTCGCCGCCAACGACGTCATGTCCCAGATCATGGGCCTGCCCGCGGCGGAGATGCGGGGCCTGACCCTGTCGGAGATCGAGCCCAGCTTCCCCTTCGACGAGTACGACCGCCTCCAGCGGCAGGTCCTGCGCACCGGGCGGACGATCTTCCACGAACAGCACGCCCAGGCGCCCGGCGAGACCCGGGAGCACTCCTGGTCGATGTACTTCTCCCCGCTGAAGGACGAGAACGGCACGGTGCAGGGCCTGTCCGCGGTCGTCTTCGACACCACGGAGCAGTACTGGGCCCGGCGCCACCTGGCCGTCCTCAACGACGCCGGCATGCGCATCGGCACCACCCTGGACGTGACCCGCACCGCCGAGGAACTGGCCGAGGTGGCCGTGTCCGGCTTCGCGGACTTCGTCACCGTCGACCTGCTGGAGTCCGTCGCCCTCGGCGACGAGCCGGAGCCGCTGAGACCGGGCGAGCCGGTCGCCGTCCGCCGTACGGCACAGCGGTCGGTGCTCGAGGGCTGCCCGGAGTCGGTGGCCGACCCCGGCGACGTGTTCCGCTACCCGGTGGACACGCCTCCGATGCGGACCCTGCTGGCCGGCCACGGCACCCGCCACCGGCCCGGCGACCCCGGCATGCAGGAGTGGCTCAGGACCTCCCAGGCCCGCGCCGACTCCGTCGCCCGGCACATGATCCACTCGGTGCTGATGGTCCCGCTGCGGGCCCGCGGCGTCACCCTCGGCCTGGCCCACTTCCTGCGGCACCGCACGCCCGAGTCCTTCACCGAGGACGACCAGCGGCTCGCGGAGGAGATCGTCGCCAGGGCCGCGGTGAGCGTCGACAACGCCCGCCGCTACACCCGCGAGCGCCGCACCGCCCTCACCCTGCAGCGCAGCCTGCTGCCCGGCCGGCCGCCGGGCCTGGCGGCGACCGAGGTGGCCTACCGCTACCTGCCCACCGGTTCCGGCGCGGACGTCGGCGGCGACTGGTTCGACGTGATCCCGCTCTCCGGCGCCCGGGTCGCCCTGGTCGTCGGCGACGTCGTCGGCCACGGCATCCACGCCTCGGCCACGATGGGCCGCCTGCGCACGGCGGTACGGACGCTGGCGGACGTCGACCTCGCCCCCGACGAACTCCTCACCCAGCTGGACGACCTGGTCATCCGGCTCGACCGTGAGGAGGGCCCGGAGGTGCCCGGCCGGACGGAGGCGGCGTCGTCCGGCGAGGTGGGCGCGACCTGCCTGTACGCCGTGTACGACCCGGTGACCCGCCGCTGCACCGTGGCCCGCGCCGGCCATCCGCCGCCGGCCCTGGTCACCCCCGACGGCGACGTCCGCTTCCTCGACCTCCCGGCCGGCCCGCCGCTCGGCCTCGGCGGCCTGCCCTTCGAGTCCGCCGAGGTGGAACTGGCGGAGGGCAGCCTGCTCGCCCTCTACACCGACGGCCTGGTGGAGACCGCCGGCCACGACATCGAGGTGGGCCTCGGCCTGCTCCGGCGCGCCCTGGCCGACCCGGCCGCGCCCCTGGAGGAGACCTGCGACCACGTCCTGCGCACGGTCCTGACCGACCGCCCGGCCGACGACATCGTCCTGCTGCTCGCCCGCACCGCCGCCCTGGACACCGCGCAGGTCCGCACCTGGCGGCTCCCCCGGGACCCGGCCGCCGTCGCCGGGGCCCGCAAGATGGCCTGCGAACAGCTGGAGGCCTGGGGGCTGACGGACACGGTCTTCGCCACCGAACTGATCGTCAGCGAACTGGTCACGAACGCGGTCCGCTACGGCGACGGTCCGATAGCCCTCCGCCTGATCCGCGACGCGTCCCTCATCTGCGAGGTCTCCGACGGCAGCAGCACCGCCCCCCACCTGCGCCGGGCCCGCGTCTACGACGAGGGCGGCCGCGGCCTGCTCCTGGTCGCCCAGATCTCGGAACGCTGGGGCAGCCGCCAGACCCCGACCGGCAAGACGATCTGGGCGGAACAGCCGCTGCCCACCTGACTCACCGGGTCAGCGGCAGGTCCCGCCGCAGGGTGTCGATCACGGCGGAGACGACGGCGGTGGCGACGAACGTCCCGGCCATGACCAGCACCACGCCGACCATGAAGAGCCCGCTGGCATCGTCCGCCCAGTCGACGCAGGCGGCGAGGGTCAGCCCCGCGGTGGTACCGCCCACGGCGGCCGCGCTGTGTCCCCGGGCCGCCGCCCAGCAGACGGGCACGAGCAGGGTGAGGACCAGCCCGACGACCTGCCAGACCTCGTACGGCCCGCTGGTCGACCCGTCGGGCTGCACGTCGTACCGCTGGTCCCAGCCCAGCCAGGCGGCCCAGGCCGCCACCGACACACCGGCGAGGACGCACACCGGTACCGACGCCCGGAACACAGGCTTGTGAAGTCGCATGGCCCCAGCGTTCCGGCCGGGCCGGTCACCGGACAGAGTGCGCGTACTCAGATCGGCCCTCTCGGCGCCCTCTCGGCGGCCTCTCGGCGGCCTGAGTACAGGCCGGCCGGCGCCCCTCATCACGAACAGCCGTCGTGAACGGCCGTCGCGAACGGTGGCGGCGAACTGACGTGGAGAACGGACGAGCCCGGCCCACCGCACCACTACCCGCACCACGAACAGCACCACGAACAACGCGGCAAACAACAACCCGACAACACCCGGGCAACGAACCATTGGTTGACTGCTTTGCCGAACCGTCATACGAAGCGGTGACGAATCTGCGTGCCCCGCATGTCCCGCATGCCCCGAGGCCGCATCCGGCGAAGCGCTTCGCACCCCGTACCGCCCAGGAGAGCCACCCCGATGAATCCCCGGCCAGGACAGGAGATGCGGTTCGGCGTGCTCGGCCCGGTGGAAGTGCTTCGGGACCACGTGCCCCTCGACCTGGGGCCCCGGCAGCGCCGGTTGCTGCTCCTGCGGCTGCTCGTCGAGGACGGCCGGTCCGTCTCGCAGGACACGATCCTGCGCGACCTGTGGCCGACGGACCGGCCGACCGGCGCCGCCTCCTCGGTGCGCGCGCACGTCAGCCGGCTGCGCTCGGTCCTCGACCCGGTACGGCAGGGCAGGTCCGCCATGCTGGTCAGCGGCACCGCCGGGTATGCCCTGAAGCTGCCCCGCGAGGCCCGGGACAGCGTTCTCTTCGAGGACGGCGTCGGCCGGGCCCGCGAGGCGATGAGGAACCGTCAGCTCTCCTTCGCCCGGCAGGAGATCGACACCGCGCTCGGGCTCTGGCGCGGCGAGGCCCTGGCCGAGGCCGGTGAACACGCCTTCGCGATCCGCGAGCGCACCCGGCTCGACGGCGCCCTCCACGACGCCAGGGAGCTGCGGGCCGCGATCCTCGTCCAGCAGGGCGAGCCGGAGCAGGCGATCGACGTCGCCGAGAACCTCGTCCTCAGGGCCCCGCTCCGGGAGACCTCCTGGGCGCTGCTGATGCGCGCCCTCTACACGGCCGGGCGGCCGGTCGAGGCGCTGAAGCGGTACGAGCGGTTCCGCGACATGCTCGCCACGGAGCTCGGGCTGGACCCCAGCCCCCGGCTGCGGGACCTGCACACCGCGATCCTGCGGCACGACGTCGTCGTCCTCGGCGCCGCCGGGCCTCAGTCCCCGCGCCCGGGGCCCGAATTCACCGCCGCCTGCACCCACCCGCGGCCGGCCGCCACGGCCGCGCCCTTCGTGGGCCGCGGTGAACAGATGGCGCAGCTGGCCGCCCTGCTGTCGGCCGCGACCGCGAACCGCCCCCACTGGGCCGTGGTCGGCGGCGAGCAGGGGGCGGGCAAGACCCGGCTGGTGGAGGAGGCCGCCGCCCGGGCCGAGGCCGCCGGTTTCACCGTCGCCCGCACCCGGGCCGGTCAGGCGCTCAGCGGCAACCGCGGGATCGTCCAGACCTGTCCCACCGTCCAGCTCCTGGACGCGCTGCGGCAGGACGGCAAGGACTCCGCCGAGGACGAGGTCGCGCAGAAGGACCCCCTCGCCACGGTCGTCCGCGAACTCACCCGGGCACCCACGCTCGTCGTCGTCGACGACCTGGACCGGGCGCCACAGGGCTTCCACCGTCTGCTGCGGCGGCTCGCCCAGGTGCTGCGGGAGGCCCCGGTGGTGTTCGTGTGCACCCTGCGCAACCCGGACGCCCCCATCTCCAGCACGCTGCTCGCCGAACTGGCCCTGCTCGGCGCGGCCTGGCTGACCCTGGAGCCGCTGACCGCCGACGACGTGGCCGACATGCTCACGGCACGCGGCGAGGAGGCCCCGCCCGGGACGGCGGCCGCGCTGCACCGGCGTGCCGAGGGGCACCCGTTCGCCCTGGCCGAGTTGCTCAAGCTGCCGCCCGTCCGGCGCCTCGGACCGGAGGCGCAGGTACCGGCCGCCGTCCGCAACATCGTCCACGCCCGCCTGGTCGAACTCCCCGAACCGGCCCGGGCCATGCTCACCTACGCGGCCGCCGACGACGGCCGGCTCGACCTCGGCCTGCTCGCCGAGGTCCAGGGCGTCGCCCCGGACGAGCTCCTGCATCTGATCGACGCCGCGGTGACCGCCCGGATCCTGGTCTGGGACGCCGATCCCGGCGCGCCCGGCACCGGCCGCTACCGGCTGCCCGAGCTGCCCCGCGACGTGGTGCTCAGCACCCAGACCCCGTCCTCCCGGCAGCTTCGGCACGCCGCCCTCGCCCGCACGCTCGCGGGCCGCGACGACACCGACCCGGCCCGCCTGGACCGGCACCGCCGGGCGGCGGGCCCGACAGCACCGACACCTCCCTGACCAGGGCACTCCCCCTGCCACCCCTGCCACCCCCCTCCACAGCTCTCCTCTCTCCGGCGGATCAGCAGATCCCCGGCAACACACTCACCTCAGGAGTCGTGATGAGCACGAAGACGGGACCCCAGCGCTACCCCGGGGCCAGCCGCGCCAACTGGTACCAGGACGACTTCGGCGGCGACCCGATGGAGGTCAACGTCGTCGTCCTGCACACCACGGAGGGCTACACCCTGCCCACCTACGACGGCGGCGCCACCGCCCCCAATCTGACGGCGGTGCCCGACCTCGCCGCCAAGAAACTGAAGTGGTACCAGCACTTCGACATAGAGACCTCCTCCCGGGCACTGGTCAATCTGAAGGGCGGTGTCGAGACCAACACCATGAACGTGTGCCAGATCGAACTGACCGGCACCTGCGACCCGAAGACCCACGCCAATTGGACGTCCGCCGGCCACGCCCACGTCTACTGGCCGGACGCGCCGGACTGGGCCCTGAAGGGGGTCGCCGGTTTCCTGGCCTGGATGCACGAGCAGCACGGCGTCGCGCTGTCCGGCCCGAAGTCCTGGCCCGCCTACCCCACGTCGTACGGCGACGGCGCGGGCCAGCGGATGACGGGCGCGCAGTGGACGGACTTCAGGGGTGTGTGCGGGCACACGCACGTCCCCGAGAACGTCCACGGCGACCCCGGTGCCATCGACTTCGCCCGGATCATCAAGTACGCGAAGGCCGACCTGGACGTGGACGACGACGACTCGGAGCCGAAGACCACCACCAAGCCGAAGATCCCCGCCTTCCCGGGCCGCAAGTACTTCGTGGCCGGGGCCTCGAACTCCTACGTCCTCAAGCTCGGCAAGCAGCTGGTCAAGCGCGGCTTCGGCGACCACTACAAGGTCGGCCCGAGCCGGACCTGGGGCGACGCCGACCGGCTGAACGTGCGGGACTTCCAGAAGTCCCGCAAGGAACTCCGCGGCGACGCCGACGGCACCCCCGGCCCGCTGACCTGGCGCCTCCTCTTCTCCTGACACCCCCGTGACACCCCCGGTGAAGGCCCGGGCCGGCGCGGCCCCGGGCCTTCACGGCCCCCTCCTCGGTCAACTCGGCGAAGATGTACGGCTGTTCCTGTCCCCTTCCGGAGGGAGAGCCGCATGCCCGAGCAACGCCCCATGCCCGAGGAGAGCCCGTTGTCCGAGGAGAACCTCATGCCCGAGCAGACCCCCTTGTCCGAGCAGAGCCTCATGACCGAGCAGAGCCTCATGACCGAGAAGTTCCCGCCGGTCGAGCCGTACGCCCATGGTCTGCTCGGTGTCGGGGACGGCCAGCGGATCTACTGGGAGACCAGCGGCAACCCCGAGGGCAAGGCGGCCCTGTGTGTGCACGGCGGCCCGGGCAGCGGGGGGCGCCGCTGGACCCGTCGGCTGTTCGACCCCGAGGTCTACCGGGTCGTCCTCTTCGACCAGCGCGGCTGCGGCGAGAGCCGGCCGCACGCATCCGACCCGTCGGTCGGCCTCGCGCACAACACCACCGACCATCTGATCGCCGACATGGAACGGCTGCGCGAGCACCTCGGCATCGACCGCTGGCTCCTGTACGGCGGCTCCTGGGGCTCGACGCTGATCCTCGCCTACGCCGAACGCCACCCGGAGCGGGTCTCCGAGATCGTCATCGTCGGCGTCACCATGACCCGCCCCGAGGAGACCGACTGGCTCTATCACGGCGTGGGCCGCCTGCTGCCCGGCCCCTGGGAGGCCTTCCGCGACGCCCTGCCGCCCGCCGACCGCGACGGCAGTCTCGTCGCCGCCTACAACAGGCTGCTGAACAGTCCGGACGCCGCCGTGCGGGTCGCCGCGGCCCGTGCCTGGTGTACCTGGGAGGACGCCGTCATCGCCCACGAGGTGCTGGGCAGTCCCGGCGCCTACAGCGACCGGCCCGACGACTCCCTGATGGCCTTCGTCCGCATCTGCGCGCACTACTTCGCCCATGACGCCTGGCTGGAGGACGGTCAACTGCTGCGGGACGCCCATCGGTTGGCCGGTATTCCGGGGGTGCTGATCCATGGCCGGCTGGACATCGGCAGCCCGCTGAAGACCGCGTGGGAGCTGGCGAAGGTCTGGCCGGACGCGGAACTGAAGGTGATCGACGACTCGGGCCACACCGGCAGTCCCACGCTGCGGCGGGCGACCCTGGCGGCGATCGCACGCTTCGGTGAAGCGAAGGAGGGTGACCGGGGCCGGGACTAGACCGACCCGCCTTGAGTGTGTCAGCCGCGGCGGCGCAGGGCCGGGTCGAGCAGGGCGGGCGGGGTGTCGTACTTCTCGTGTGCGGCCAGGTCGGTGCCGGGGGCGACGATCGCGTCGATCGCGTCCAGGACGTCGGCGGAGAGCACGGTGTCGGCGGCGGCGAGCTGGGAGCGCAGGTGCTCCGGGGTGCGGGGGCCTATGAGTGCGGTGGTCACGGCGGGGTGCGCGGTCACGAAGCCGAGGGCGAGCTGGATCAGGGTCAGCCCGGCCCCGTCGGCGACCGCGGCCAGCCGCTCCACCGCGTCGAGCCGGGCCTGGTTGGCCGGCAGGGTGAGGTCGAAGCGGTCGGGCAGCAGACCGGCGCGGCTGGTGGTGATGGACCTGCCCCTGCGCACGGCGCCGGACAGCCAGCCGGAGGCCAGCGGGCTCCACACCAGCACGCCCATCCCGTACTCCTCGGTCACGGGCAGGACATGGGACTCGACGCCCCGCTGGAGGAGGGAATAGCTGGGCTGTTCGGTGACGTACCGGCTCAGGTGATGCTCGCGGGCGGCCCACTGGCCCTGCACGATCCGGTACGCCGGGTAGGTCGAGGAGCCGAGGTGGCGGATCTTCCCGGCGCGTTGCAGATCGGTCAGCGCCGAGAGGGTCTCCTCATCGCTCGTGGCCGGGTCCCAGCGGTGTATCTGGTAGAGATCGACGTGGTCGACGCCGAGCCGCCGCAGGCTGTTCTCCAGCTCGGTGACCAGCCACCGCCGCGAACCGCCCCGGTGGTTGCGCTCGTCCCCCATCGGCATACCCGCCTTCGTGGCCAGCACGATGTCGTCGCGACGACCGGCGATCGCCTTGCCGACCATCTCCTCCGACTCGCCCTGCCCGTACATGTCGGCGGTGTCGATCAGATTGATCCCGGCGTCCAGGGCGGCGTCGACGATCGCGGTCGCCTCCTCCTGGGTGGTACGCCCGATCGCCCCGAAGTTCATCGCGCCGAGTCCGAGCGCGCTGACCTGCACGCCGGTTCGGCCCAAGGTGCGGTACTGCATGACTGGGTCTCCTCATATGACAGAAAGACAAGAAAGGCAGGTGAGCCAAAAGCCAAACGGAACCATGTCCCGTTTCATGTCTTCGACGATACGGAACGCTGTCCCGTTTAGCAACGCCCCGATAGGGTGACGGCGGAGGGAGCGCAACGATGAAGGATGAGGAGCGGCCGACCCGGCCACGGCGGACGGTCGAGGCCCGGTCCCGGCAGACCGTCGAGGAACAGACGGCCACGGCCCGGCCCCGGCGGGCGGACGCCCGGCGCAACGAGGTGACGCTGCTGGAGGCGGCCGCGGCGGCGTTCGTCGCGTCGGGCGTGGAGGCACCGGTACGCGACATCGCGGCCCGGGCGGGTGTCGGCACGGCGACGATCTACCGGCACTTCCCGACCCGTGCCGACCTGATCATCGCGGTCTACCGGCACCAGGTGGACGCCTGCGCCGAGGCCGGCCCGACACTGCTGACCACCGCGCCGACCCCGTACGACGCGCTGCGCGAGTGGATCGACCTCTTCGTGGACTTCCTGGCCACCAAGCACGGCCTCGCCGCCGCCCTGCACTCCGACCAGGCGGGCTTCGACACCCTCCACACCTACTTCCTGGACCGCCTCGTCCCCGCCTGCACCCAGCTGCTCGACGCGGCGACCGAGGCCGGCGAGATCCACGCCCACCTGACGGCGTACGAGCTGATGCGCGGGGTCGGCAACCTGTGCATCGGCGCGGAGCACGACCCCCGCTACGACGCCCGCCGCCTGGTCGGCCTGCTCGTCACCGGGCTGCGCCGCACGACGTGACCCGCCGAACATGACGGGTGGGCGCGGGGTCTGCGGCAACCCCACCGCCGGACGGCACCGGCGTGGCCGACGGTGCGATCGCCGGTGCGATCCTCGACATGTACCTCACCGGCGTCACCCTCCGCATCACCCGCGACAACGTCCGCGCCCACATCCCCGAAGCCCTCCCGGAGGAGCGCCTCAAGCCGGTCTTCGTACGGGGCGAAGGCGCGGACGCGGGCGCAGGCGCGGGCTGACCTCGGAACCTCGGACGCCCAGGCGGTCACGCGGTCTGTTCGGCTCCGGCTCCGGCTCCGGCTCCGGAGAACATGGCGATCAGGCCGTGGGGGGAGTCGTCGCCGAACATGCGCTCGTGGAGGTCGGCGGCGTCGGCGGCCTCCGCGGCGCTGCGCCGGAACATGGCCTGCTCGTACGCGGCGAGCGCGGCCTCGGTGTCGTCGGCGTGCGTGGCGAGCGCCTTGCCGAGTTCGGCACCGTCGTACATGGCCAGGTTGGCGCCTTCGCCGCTCGGGATCATGAGATGGGCCGCGTCGCCGAGCAGGGTCACCCCCGGCACCCGGTCCCACCGGTGCTCGGCGGGCAGGGTGTGCAGCGGACGCAGGACCGGCGCGGTGTCGGCGTCGGTGATCAGAGCGGTGAGCTCGGGTGCCCAGCCGTCGAACTCCGCCGCGATCCGCGTGGCGGCCGCGGCAGCCGCGGCGGGATCGGTGAGGTCGGCGAGGTCGGTGAGGTCGGCGAACCACTCCTGCGACCTGCGCAGCGCCACGTAGGTGTGGAGGGTGTCGCCGCTCTCCCGGTGGGCCTGGATCCCCTTTCCCGGCGCGAGCGCGCACATCGCCCCGCCGCCGACCGCCTTCGCGGCGGCCGGGTGCCGGGTGTCGGCGTCGAACAGGTAGTTCTCGACGAATGAGATACCGGAGTACTCGGGTGTGGCGTCGGAGAGCAGCGGGCGGACCCGTGACCACGCGCCGTCCGCACCGACCAGCAGGCCCGTGGTGACGGCGGTGCCGTCGGCGAACGTCACCTCGTGGCGGCCCTCGCCGGGGGCGCCGAGGGCGCGGACGCCGCTGACCTTGCGGCCCCACCGGACGGTGCCGGGCGGAAGCGATTCGAGCAGGATCCTGCGCAGCTCACCGCGCAGTATCTCGGGGCGGCCCCCTGTGCCGTCGTCGGCCTCCTCGAAGAGGACGGTCCCGTCGGCGGCGAGGACCCGGGTCGCCTCGCGCCCCTCCAGCACGAGGGCGCGGAACTCCTCGTACAGGCCCGCCTCCCGGAGCGCCGGCTGGCCGTTGTGCTCGTGGATGTCGAGCATCCCGCCCTGTGCGCGTGCCGTCGCGGAGGCCTCCGCCTCGTAGACGGTGGCCGGGATGCCGTGGACATGCAGGACGCGGGCGAGCGTGAGGCCGCCGAGTCCGGCACCGATGATCGTGACGGGTGTACGCATGGTGACTCCCCGGGGAAGGGGTCGGCCTCCTGAGGGCCAACCTTCTGGAACGAAATTCCATAATGGAATTCCGTTCCATGTTGGAACGACGCTCCAGCCATGTCAAGATGGCGCCATGGCAACGCGCACACGCCGGTCACAGCGGCGCACAGAGGCGCTCTCCCGCGAGCGCATCGTCGAGGCGGCCGTCGAACTGCTCGACACGGCCGGCGAGAGCGGGCTGACGTTCCGGGCACTGACCGAACGCCTCGCCACCGGGCCCGGGGCGATCTACTGGCACGTGGCGAACAAGGACGAGCTGCTCGCCGCCGCCACCGACGCGGTCGTCGCCGCCGCCGTGGCCGTCAGGGCTCCCGCCGCCGAAGCCCTGCCGTCGTCGGCGCCGGAGGAGCCCGAGCCCCCGGCCTCACCGCAGGACGGGATCCGGACCGTCGCGCTCGGGCTGTTCGACGCGGTCGACCGGCACCCGTGGCTCGCGACGCAGCTCGCCACGCAGCTCGCCCGCAGCCCCTGGGGGACGGTGACGCCACGGATCTTCGAGAGCGTCGGTCAGCGGGTCCGCGCCCTCGACGTGCCCGAGAGCAGCTGGTTCACGGTGACCTCGGCGCTGGTGCACTACGTCCTCGGCGCCGCCGGCCAGAACGCCGTGAACAGCGCGAGCGCCCGCGCCCTCCCGCCCGGCGTGGACCGCACCCGGTTCCTCGACACCGTGTCGACGGCGTGGGAGGAACTCGACCCCGACGAGTACCCGTTCACCCGGGCCGTCGCGGACCAGGTGCGCGGGCACGACGACCGCGAGCAGTTCCTCGCCGGCATCGATCTCGTCCTCGCCGGCATCACCGCCACCCAACACCGGGAGTCCCGCACCGCCCAGGAATAGCCGCCGGTCCGCCCCACGTTGCCGTGACCATGACGACGAACGCGGCACGGCCCGAGGTCCTGCGCTACACCGCCTTCTCCAGCTCCGCCGAGGGCGGCAACCCCGCCGGCGTCGTGCTGGACGCCACCGGTCTGGACGACGGCGACATGCTCGCCATCGCCGCCGAACTCGGCTACTCGGAGTCGGCGTTCCTGACCGCGCCCCCGGCGGGCCTCGGCGGCCAGGACGGACGGGCTTACACCATCCGCTACTTCAGCCCCAAGGCCGAGGTGCCGTTCTGCGGGCACGCCACCATCGCGACCGCCGTCGCGCTCGCCGAGCGGACCGGCCCCGGGGAGCTGGTGTTCGCCACCCGCGCGGGCACGGTGCCGGTGGCGGTGACCGAGGAGGGCGGGGCGGTCCGGGCCACGCTCACCAGCGTCGAGCCGCACACCGAGGAGATCCCCGACGCCGACCTCGCGGAGGCGCTCGCCGCGCTCGACTGGCCGGCCGCCGATCTCGACCCGGCCTTCCCGCCCCGGATCGCGTTCGCCGGTGCCCGCCATCTCGTGCTCGCGGCGGCGAGCCGCGCCCGCCTCGCGGACCTCGCGTACGACTTCGCGCGCCTCGAAGCGCTGATGCACCGTCTGGACCTGACCACGGTCCAGCTGGTGTGGCGGGAGTCGGCGACCGTCTTCCACGTCCGTGACCCGTTCCCCGTCGGCGGTGTCGTCGAGGACCCGGCGACCGGCGCCGCGGCCGCCGCGTTCGGCGCGTACGCCCGTGAGCTCGGCCTGGTCCCCGAGGACGCCGTCCTCACCCTGCACCAGGGCGAGGACCTGGGCCGCCCCGGCGAACTCACGGTGACCCTGCGCGCGGGCGACCCGCGCGTCCACGTCGGCGGCACCGGAGCCCGCATCGTCTGAGCCGCCGGGCCCGCTCCGAGCGCGGCGGCACCACGGATATTCCGTGGCACCGCCGCCGGACCCGGGCGGAGACTCGTCCCCATGACGGACACGCCGGACCCGGCGCACGCGGACGATGCGACGCAGGCAGAAGACGCGACGCACGCGGAAGACGCGGCGCAGGCAGACGATGCGGCGCACCCGGAAGACGGGACGAACGCAGCAAACACGGCGGACGGGGCGGACCCGATGCCTACGGCGCGCGCGGTCGGCCCTGCGGACGCGATGCCCACGGCGGACACGGCCCGCCCAGCGAACGCCGTGCCCACGCCCGACGCGGCCGACGCGGCCGACCCGGCGAACGTCGACGTCGCGCCCCGTGCGCCGGACATGGCGGCCTTCCGGGAGGCCGTCCGCGCATGGGCCGGCGGCGGGCCCGAGGCACCCGCGCGGGAACTCGCCGAGCGGCTCGGGGTGCGGGTCGCCGTGCTGCTCGAAGGCCCCAGCGACCTCGCGGCCGTCGACGCGCTGGCCGCCCGGCGCGGCCGGGACCCGGCGGCCGAAGGGGTCTGTGTGCTGTCGATGGGCGGGGCGATGAACGTCGGCCGGTTCGCCCGCCTCCTCGGGCCGACCGGCCTCGGCCTGCGCCTGACCGGGCTCTGCGACGAACGCGAACGCCCCTACTACACCCGCGGCCTGGAGCGGGCCGGCGCCGCGGAGCACGGCTTCTTCGTCTGCGCGGCCGACCTGGAGGACGAGCTGATCCGCGCCCTCGGCCCGCCCCGCGTCGCCGAACTCGTCCGCGCCGAGGGCGACCACCGCGCCCTGCGCACCTTCCTGAACCAGCCCGCTCAGCGGGGCCGTACCGAGCAGCAGCAGTTGCGCCGCTTTCTCGGTACGACTTCGGGCCGCAAGATCCACTACGGCCGGGTACTCGTCGAGGCCCTGGACCCCGACCGCGTACCCGCACCGCTCGACGCCCTGCTCACCGGTCTTTGAATCTCCGAGCTTTGGACCACCGAACGTCGTTGGACCACCGAACGTCGTCGGGTCCCTGAACCTCGTCGGGTCCCTGAACCCCGGGGCTACTCGCGCGCCAGCCCCAACGCCCCCGCCAGCGCCCGGTAGGCCGGCAGCGGGTCGGTGCCGTCGGGGTGCAGCACCTGCAGTGCCACATGGTCGGCGCCCGCGTCCAGATGGGCCCGGACGCCCTTCGCCACCCGGGCCGTGTCGCCGTGCACGATCAGCGCGTCGAAGAGGCGGTCGCTGCCGCCGTCCGCGAAGTCGGTGTCGTCGAAGCCGAGGCGGCGCAGGTTGCCGACGTAGTTGGTCAGGCCGAGGTAGAAGCCGAGCGTGGCGTCGCCGATCGCGCGGGCCTTGGCGGGGTCCGTCTCCAGGACCACCTTCTGTTCGGGGGCGAGGAGGGGGCCGGTGCCGAGGAGGTCGCGGGCCCCGCGGGTGTGCTCGGGGGTGACGAGGTAGGGGTGCGCGGCCGCCGTGCGGTCGCCGGCCAGGCGCAGGACGCGGGGGCCGAGGGCCGCCAGCGCCCGGCGGGCGACCGGGACACCGCCGGCGTCGAGGACGTCCAGGTAGTCGTTGAGGGCCTCGTAGGGCCGTACGAACTCCTTCGTGGCCTCCGGGTGGCCCGCGCCGATGCCCAGCAGGAAGCGGTCCGCGTGGCGTTCGGCGATGCGCCGGTACGAGCGGGCGATCCGGTCGGCCGGGTGGGACCAGATGTTCACGATGCCGGTGGCGACGACCAGGGTCTCGGTGGCATCGAGCAGCTGCTCGGCCACGGCCAGGTCCGGGTCGGCCACACCGCCGAGCCACAGCGTGCCGTAGCCGAGGCGTTCCAGCTCGGCGGCGAGGCCTGGCTCCGTCTTGTCGTGGCGCCACACACCGACGGCACCCAGGTCGATCTTGCGAGGGATCTCGTCCATACCCCGGACAACCGGCGTGCCACAGCCAGCTATTCCGATCACCATCGAAATAACCGGCGATCAGTCTCCGATATACCCCCGGCGATCACACTCATGAACTGCGATTACATACCTGACTCTTGACGCGTCCACAGCACCCCCCTAGCTTCGCAGAGAAAGCGCTTTCCGCAAGGTCCCCGATGGAGACGAACGGAGACGAACGATGCACGTGAGACCAGTCATCGCGGCCGTCGGCCTGCTCGCCGGCACGCTCGTCGCACTCTCCGGAAGCCCCGCGCAGGCCGCGTCCAGCGTGCTGTACGTGTCGCCCGGCGGCACCGACGGCGCGGCCGGCACCCAGTCGGCGCCGACCACGCTCACCTCGGCGATCAGCCGGATCGCCGCGGGCGGCACGATCTACCTGCGCGGCGGGACGTACGCCTACTCCGCCACCGTGACCATCCCGGCCGGATCCGACGGCACCGCCGCCGCGCTCACCACCCTCTCCGCCTACCCGGGCGAGACCCCGGTCCTCGACTTCTCCGCACAGAGCGAGAGTTCGTCGAACCGGGGCATCCAGCTCTTCGCGAACTACTGGCACCTGTACGGCCTCACGGTCGAGCACGCGGGCGACAACGGCATCTACGTCGGCGGCAGCAACAACGTCATCGAGCGGGCCGTGACCGCGTACAACCGCGACACCGGGCTCCAGCTCGGCCGGATCTCCTCCAGCACGCCCAGCAGCCGGTGGCCCGCCGGCAACCTCGTCGTCAGCTCCGAGTCGCACGACAACGCCGACAGTGACGGCGAGGACGCGGACGGATTCGCGGCGAAGCTGACCACCGGCACCGAGAACGTCTTCCGGTACGACGTCTCGCACCACAACATCGACGACGGCTGGGACCTGTACACGAAGACGGACACCGGAGCGATCGGGCCGGTCACCATCGAGTACTCGCTCTCCTACGGCAACGGCACGCTGAGCGACGGCAGTCAGAGCGGGGACGGCGACCGCAACGGCTACAAGCTCGGCGGCGACGACATCGCCGTCAACCACGTGGTGCGGCACAACATCGCCTACGGCAACGGGCACCACGGGTTCACCTACAACAGCAACCCCGGCACGATGACCGTCTCGAACAACGTGGGCATCGACAACGCCGAGCGCAACTTCTCCTTCGACAAGGGCACTTCGGTGTTCCGGACCGACACCTCGTGCCGGTTCGCCGTCAGCGGCTCCAACGACAAGACGGTCGGTGACGCCGACAGCTCCAACCAGTTCTGGACGGGCGCCAACGGCTCCCGGTGCGCCTCCTACTCGGGCACCCTCGGCTGGTCCTTCGCCTCCTCCGGCAAGCTGAACGTCACCTTCGGCGGGACGGTCGTATCGCCCTGACGGCGGGCTCCGCCGATGTGGTGCGGTCAGGGCGTCCACAGGGTGTGGACGCCCTGACCCGCCGGGTCAGAGGGATGCCAGCCAGGCCGCCGTGTCGTCCGGGTGGCCGAAGCGGAGGGTGTCGAGCGGGGCGAAGCGCGGATCGCTGGTACGGCTCCCGACCTCGCGTCGGCGGGTCCCGTGCTGCGACCAGGCCCACCAGGCCGGGTGTTCCCGGCTCAGCCAGCCCGTCCAGGTCTCCCTGTTGCCGCCGAAGAGGGACTCGCGCGTGACGGTGCGCCGCAGGGACCGGCGCAGCACGCGGGGCATGACCACGCGTCTGGGATAGTCCAGCCAGATCACGGTGTCGGCCCGGTCCCACAACAGGTCACGGACTTCGGGAGATCCGATGGAGTCGATGATCCAGCGCCGCTCGCCCACGAGCCTGGACACGTCCTCGGTCAGCCTGCTGTTGACCGCCCAGCCGGGACCGTCGAAGTACAGCGCGTCCATCTCGTGGTAGGGCAGGCCCAGTCGGCCGCTCAGGGTCCGGGCGAGCGTGGACTTGCCCGCGCCGGTGACACCCACCACCAGGATCCGTTCCACGAGCGCACCCTAACCCGGCCACGGGTTACGACCGCCTGCCGGCGAACGGCGCGAAGGTGTGGCTGAAGTACCAGGGGTCCTGGGCGATTCCGGAGCAGGCGTTGGCGCCGCCGGTGCCGACGCAGTCGCCGTTGTCGCGTTGGAGGGCCCAGAAGGAGAGGGTGTCGATGCCCCGGGCGGCGGCCCAGCGCTCGACCGTCGCGGCGTTCTGGGTGGTGAAGGTCTCCGCGGGGCCGAAGTCGTCGATGCCGGGCATCTCGGTGACGCCGACCTTGCCCCACAGATGCCTGGCGCTCTTGTGCGGGTACAGGGCCTGGAGCTGGGTGTGCAGGCCCTCGGCCGCGGTCCTGGTGTCGGTGGCCATGTCGTGGGCGACGCCGTCGTAGTAGTCGAAGGTCATGATGTTCACGACGTCCACGCGCGCGTGGTTGGCGACGGCGTTCTGCAGGACGGCCAGTCCGTTGGTCTCCAGGCCCTTGGTGGTCGTCGGCAGGGTGTAGGAGAACTGGAGCGGGCGGCCGGTGCGTTCGGCCCAGCGCTCGGCCTTGGCGACCGCCTTGTTGCGGCGGTCGATACCGGCCGTGTTCGCGAGGGAGTCCGCCTCGATGTCGAGGTCGATGCGGCTGATGCCGTAGGTCGTGACGAGCTTCTCGTAGACGCCGGCGATGGCGTCCACGTCGGTGCAGCTGTCGGCGAGTTCGGTGCCGGTGGTGTCGGCGCTGTAGCCGCCGAAGGAGGGGATGGCGTTGCCGCCGCGGGCCTGGAGGGCTGCTATGTCGGCGCCGAAGGTCCCGGGGCCGATGGGCTGGGTGGCGTCGCCGTTCCAGTCGGCGGTGCAGGAGCCCGCGTTCGGGGTCTGGAGGAAGGCCAGGGTGAGGTACTTGTTGCCGGACTCGGCGGCGAGCGCGGCGGGGCTCTCGCCGGTCCAGGCCTCGAAGTAGGGCGCCGCGACGTGGGCGGGCATCGGCTTCGCGGAGTGCTGAGCCGCGTGCGGGGCGGCGGCGGGGGCCGCGTGTGCGGCGCCGGCACCGAGGGCAACGAGCGCGGCGGACAGGACGGTTGCGGGCAGGGCGTGCAGGGCACGAGTGCGTCTCATGGACGCCCATATTTGGACTAGACCAATTAACTGTCAAGGTTCTTTACAACCACCAGACCTTTCCGCTCGATGTGACGTCAGGAAGCAGTTCCCTCCGATCAGTTCCGGCCAAGATTTTTCATGCGAAGATTTGAACTGACCATAAGAGAGTCATTAGGGTCTGTTGCCCGAACCTCTGCTCGGAAGGAGCTCGCCTCCGTGGCGTCCCACCGTCGTGCCAAGCAGCCGGGCCGTGCCCGCGTCACCGTGCTCACCTCCGCGGCCGCTGCCGCCGTGGCCCTCAGTTCACAGGCGGCCAACGCCGCGCCCAGCGAGAAGCCGAGCAAGAACGAGGTGAAGTCCCGGGTCGACAAGCTGTACGAGGAGGCCGAGCAGGCCACCGAGAAGTTCAACGGGGCCAAGGAGAAGCAGGAGAAGCTCCAGAAGCAGATATCCGCGCTGCAGGACTCGGTCGCCCGCGGACAGGACGAGCTCAACGAACTCCGCGACGGCATCGGCTCCATGGCCACCGCCCAGTACCGCAGCGGCGGCCTCGACCCGTCCCTCCAGCTGTTCCTCTCCTCCGACCCGGACAGCTACCTGGACAAGGCCTCCACCCTTGACCAGCTGAGCAGCCAGCAGGTCGAGACGCTGAAGAAGATCCAGGCCAAACAGCGCGAGCTGGCGCAGGAGCGGGCGGAGGCGACCGGCAAGCTCAAGGACCTGGCCGCCACCCGCACCGAACTCGCCAGGAAGAAGAAGGAAGTCCAGGCCAAGCTGGCCGAGGCGCAGAAGCTGCTGAACAGCCTCACCGCCGCTGAGAAGGCCGCCCTCACCGCCGAGCAGGAGCGGGCCAGCCGTTCCTCCAGCGAGCGGGTGGACCTCGGCGACGACACCTCCGCCACCGGCAGGGCCGCCGCCGCCTTCGCCGCCGCCAAGACCAGGCTGGGCACCCCGTACGTCTACGGCGCCACCGGCCCCTCCTCCTTCGACTGCTCGGGCCTGACCTCCTGGGCCTACGCGCAGGCCGGAGTCTCCATCCCGCGCACCTCCGAGTCGCAGGCGACCATCGGCACCAGGATCTACTCGACGTCCGACCTCCAGGTCGGCGACCTGGTCTTCTTCTTCAACGACCTGCACCACGTGGGCCTGTACGCGGGCAACGGGCAGATCCTGCACGCCCCGCGCACCGGCACGGTCGTCCGCTACGAGTCGATGTCCACCATCGGCGGCCCGTTCATGTTCGGCGTCCGCGTCTGATCGGCCGCGCAAGCCTCAGCGGCTGCGCCCCCGGGTGTCCTCCAGGTAGTGCAGGACCGCCGCCACCCGGCGGTCCACCCGGTCGGCCGGGGACAGGTCCAGCTTCGCGAAGATGGACCGGATGTGCTTGTGGACGGCGCCGTCGGTGACGACGAGCCGTTCGGCGATCGCGGAGTTGCCGAGGCCCTCCGCCATCAGCGCCAGTACGTCGCGCTCGCGCGGGCTCAGCCGTTCCAGGCGGGTGTCCTGGCGGGACCGGGTGAAGAGCTGGGCGACGACCTCGGGGTCGATCGCGGTGCCGCCGGACGCCACCCGGTGCAGGGCGTCCAGGAACTCCTCGACCCGGCCCACCCGTTCCTTGAGCAGATAGCCGAGCCCGCCGACCCCGCCGGTGAGCAGCCGGGTGGCGAAGCTCTGCTCGACGTACGCGGACAGCACGAGGACGGCGAGGCCGGGGTGGCGGCGCCGGGCCTCGACGGCGGCACGGATGCCCTCGTCGGTGTGGGTGGGCGGCATCCGGACATCGAGGATGGCGACGTCCGGCGCATACGCCTCGACGGCCTCCAGCGCCTCGTCCGGGGTGCCTGCGGTCGCGGCCACGTCCATCGCCTCGGCCCGCAACAGCAGGGCGAGCCCCTCGCGGAGCAGCGGGTCGTCCTCGGCGATGACGATCCGCAGGGACGGGCGTACGTCGCCGGGCTGAGCCGCACGCCGCGGTGCTGGTGCCGATGCCGGTGCCGGTGCCGGTGCTTCACGATCCACTGGGCAGGTCCACTTCCAGGGTTGTCGGGCCGCCGGGCGGGCTGGCCAGGCGGAGGGTGCCGTCGTGGGCCGCGATGCGGCGGCGGATGCCGGTGAGTCCGGAGCCGCCGGCCTCCTCTGCGCCGCCCCGGCCGTCGTCGGCGACGGTGAGGCGCAGCCGCCCGCCCCTGGCCCGGACGGCCACGGTGACCGAGCGGGCGCCGCTGTGCCTGGCGACGTTGGTCAGGGCCTCGGCGACGACGAAGTAGGCGGTCACCTCGACGGAGGCGGCACAGCGTTCGAGCGCGTCCACGTCGATGCGGCAGGGCACCGGGCAGTCGGCGGCCAGGCCGGACAGCGCACCCGCGAGCCCCCGGTCGTCCAGGACCGGCGGCAGGATGCTCCGCGAGACCGTGCGCAGTTCGGCCAGCGCCTGTTCTGCGGCGGACTGGGCGCGCTCCAGGATCTCCTCGGCGCGGGACGGATCGCGTGCCACCTGGCGGCGGGCGGCGCCGAGCAGCACGGTGACCGAGACCAGCCGGTTCTGCGTGCCGTCGTGCAACGCCCGCTCGATGCGCCGGAGTTCGGTGGCGTGGGCGTCGAGCGCGGCGGCCCGGGTGGCGGTGAGTTCCGCGACCCGCAGGGAGAGGTCCTGATCGGGTCCGGCGGCGAGCAGCCGCCGTCCGGGGCCCGCCTGGAGCCGGGCCATGCCGGGGGTCAGGCCCAGGATGACGGCGATCGAGCCGATGCCGAACGCGCAGACGGCGAAGGCCTCCGGCCAGGAGTGCGCGACGCCGAAGCCGACGGAGGTGGCGGTGGTGTCCTTGGGTACGAACTTCCAGTACAGCGGGAACGCCGTGTCCCGTACGGCGGACAGCGGCAGCAGGAACCCGGCCAGGCCCAGCAGCAGCCCGGCCGTGCCGTGCCGTGCCAGCCAGCGCAGCTCCCGCCGCGTGGCGGGGTCGCCGAGGGCGAACCGCAGCCGGGCCGGCGGGGCCGGCTCCGGGGCGGGGACCTCGGGGCCGCGCCGGCCGAGCCGTTCGCGTTCCCGGCCGGCCAGGGCGTGCAGCGCGCGCAGCAGCGGGGTCGCCAGAAGCAGTCCCAGGCCCAGCGGCGCGGTCACCGCGGCGGCCGCGAGCAGCGGGAGCAGGAGCAGGGCCGTCGCGGCCGTACCGAGCCCGCCGACGAGCTCCGCGAGCGCGCTACCGGCGGCCCGCACCGTCCGCCCGGCGACGGCCTTCACTCCCTCGCCGCCGCCCGCCGTCTGGCCGCCGCCCGCCGCTTCGCCGCGGTGCTCCGCCTCGCCGCCGTGCTCCGGCCGGGCACTGGTGACAGCCATCCGCAGCCCCCTCCTCTCGACTCCGACGACCCTAGGGCGTGGGGCTGTTCGCCGGGTCCCGGAACCCCGGAAGGTACAGCCTGCTGTACCTCCGATCCGGCGGTACACGGGATCGGCCGAGGGGGGTCACGGTCCGTAGCGTCGGTGCCCGTACCGCAGGACGTCGGCCCCCAGCAGGAGGTTCCCCGTGGCCCACCCCGACCCCTACCGCCTCACCGGCACACCGCCCGCCGACCACCGGGGCGACGGCACCGGAACCGGCGGCGTGGACCTCACGCGCACCCTGCTCTGGTCCCTGCTCGTCCTCAGCGCGGCCGCCGACATGGCGACCTCCTACGGCGGTACCGACCCCTGGATCAACGTGGCCTGCGGAGTGGTGACCCTGCTCAGCGCGGGCATCCTGGCAGTGCGCCGGCTGCGCGGCCGCCGATGAGCGCCAGCGCGACGGACACCGCCCGCCGGGCCCCGGCCATCGCGCTGGCGGGCGTCGGCAAGACGTACGCGGGCGGGGTACGGGCCCTGGACGACGTGTCGCTGACCGTGGAACACGGCACGTTCCTCGCCGTGATGGGCCCTTCCGGCTCCGGCAAGAGCACACTGATGCACTGCGCGGCGGGCCTGGACGCGCCGACGTCGGGCAGCGTCCGCATCGACGGCCACGAGATCGCCGGGCTGAACGAGACCAGGCGCACCGAACTGCGCCGGGAGCGCGTGGGGTTCGTCTTCCAGGCCTACAACCTGATCCCGTCCCTCTCCGTCGAGGACAACATCACGCTGCCGCTGCGGCTGGCCGGCCGCCGCCCCGACCGGGACTGGATCCGCACCCTGGTCGAACGCGTCGGACTGGCCGACCGGCTCCACCACCGCCCCGCCGAGCTCTCCGGCGGCCAGCAGCAACGGGCCGCCCTGGTACGGGCGTTGGCGGCCCGCCCGGCGGTGGTCTTCGCCGACGAGCCGACCGGCGCGCTCGACCTGCGCAGCGCCCACCAGGTCCTCGACCTGCTCCGGAGCCTCGTCGACGACCTCGGCCAGACGGTCGTGATGGTCACCCACGACCCGGCCGCCGCGGCCCGCGCACACACCGCGCTGGTGATGGCCGACGGCCGGGTCGTCGAGGCCCTGCACCACCCGATGGCGAGCCAACTGGCCGTCAGACTCGCCGCGTTGGGAGACCGCTAGCCATGTTCCACTTCGCCCTGCGGATGGCCGCGCACCGGATCACCTCGCTGCTCGCCGTGGCCTGCGCGGTCCTGGGCGGCGCCGCCCTGATCACCGCCACCGGGGTGCTGGCCGAGTCCGGGCTCCGCTCCCAGCTGCCCCCGGGCCGTCTCGGCGGCGCGGACGTCGTGGTCGCCGCCGACCAGGAGTTCCACGTCGCCGGCGACCTGCCGATCGCGCTGCCCGAACGGGCCACGGTCCCGGCCGGCCTCACCGCCCGACTGGCGAAGCTGCCCGGTGTCACCCTCGCGGTCGGCGACCTCGGTTTCCCGGCCGCAGTGACGGACGCGCACGGCCGCCTGCTCCCGGCCGCCGCCGGCCAGGACCCGGCGGCGGCCGGGCACGGCTGGTCCTCGACGAAGCTGCTGGCCGGCGCACGCGTCGAGGGCGAGGCCCCGTCGACCCCCGCCGAGGTGGCGGTGGCCGCGACGACCGGCCTGGCCGTGGGCGACCGCGTCCGCGTCACCGCGAACGGCCGCACGGCCACGACCTACCGGGTCACGGCCCTGGTCCACGCCCCGGACGCGGAGATCTACTTCACCGACACGAGGGCAACGGAACTGTCGCGCCGAGCGACGGAGACGCCCGGCGCGACGGACGGGGAGACGGCCACGGGCACGGACGCGGCCACGGCCACAGGCACGAACACGGGCAGGGCCACGGCCACAGGCACAGGCACGAACACGGGCAGGGCCACAGGCACGAGCACGGACGCGGCCACGGACGTGACGGCAGCCGGGGCGGCCGTGTCCGCCGTCGGGTCGGGCGCCGCCGGCCGCACCACCGCCTCGCCCCGCGCCGGCACCGTCGACCTCATAGGTCTGCGTACCGCCCCCGGAGCCGCGGGGCGGGTCGCTGCGGAGGTCCGTGAGGCGGTCGCCGGGACCGGTCTGAAGGTGTTCACCGGAGCCGACCGCGGTACGGCCGTGGCCCCCGGCGTCGGATCCGCCCGTTCCCTCCTCGTCCTCCTCTCCGGCTCCCTCGCCGGGATCGTCCTGCTGATCACCGGGTTCGTGACGACCGGCGCCCTGGGCGTGGCGATCGCCGGGCAGCGCCGCGACCTGGCGCTGATGCGGGCCGTCGGCGCGACCCCGCGGCAGATCCGGCGGCTGGCGGCGGCCCAGGCGACGGCCGTGGCCGCCGTGGCCCTGGTCCCGGGCATCGCCCTCGGCTACCTGCTGGCCGACCGCTTCCGCACCCTGCTCGTCCACCGGGACGTCCTCCCCGACCGGCTCCCCCTCACCCTCAGCCCGTTCCCCGCCCTGGCCACCGTCGTCCTCCTGGTCGCGGCCGTCCGGACCGCGGCCCGCTGCGCGGCCTGGCGCACCTCGAAGATGCCGGCCACCGAGGCGGTCGCCGAGTCCCGCAGCGAGCCCCGCACCCCCTCCCGTGCCCGCACGGTCGCGGGCCTGCTCCTGATCGCCGCCTCCGGCGCCCTGTCCGTGACCCCGCTGCTGCAACGCACCGCGATCGGCGCCTCCGCCACCTCCATCGCGGGCATCGTCGCGGCGATCGGCCTGGCACTGGCCGGACCCGCGCTGGTCCGGACGGCAGGGGAAGCGGTCGTCCGACGGCTGCGCCCGGGGGTTTCCGCGCCGACCTGGCTGGCCATGTCCAACGTGCGGGCGTACGCGCAGCGCGTCACCGGGGTGGTCAGCCCGCTCGCCATGGCGGTGGTGTTCGTGCTGACGTACGCGCTCGCGCAGACCACCGTGCTGGCCGCGACCTCGGACGACACCCGCGCCGGGACGCTCGGCCAGTACCGGCTGAGCGCGGCGGCCCTCGGCGGGCTGCCGACGGACACGCTCGCCGCGGTACGACGGCTGCCGGGCGTTCGGGCCGCGGCCCCCGTCGGCACCACCACCGTCGTCTGGCCGTACCGCCAGTTCGACGACACCGTCACCGAGTCCGCCGCCGCGCTGATCCTCACCCCCGCCGCGCGGGACGTCCTCGACCTCGGGGTGACCCAGGGCGGCCTCGGCGGCCTGACCGGCGCCACGGTCGCCGTCAGCAGCGAGGTGGCGGGGCCGCGCGACGCCGAACTCGGTGCCCGCGTCAAGCTGTTCCTCGGCGACGGCGCACCCGTCGAGGCGAAGGTGGTGGCCGTCTACGACCGCGGGCTCGGCTTCGGGCCGGTCGTCCTCTCCGACGACCTGGCCGCCGGGCACACCACGTCCGGCCTCGACCAGAGCGTCCTCGTCCGCACCGACGGCACGGCCACCGCCGAACGCGGGCTCACCGCACTGGCCGCCGCCCGCCCCGGCCTCGCCCTCTCGGACACGGCCCCGGAGGCGGGCGCGGACACCCCGCCCGAGGTGTGGGTGAACCTCGCCGTCATCGTCGTGCTGCTCGGCTACCTCCTGCTCAGCATCGCCAACCGGCTGGTCGCCGCCACCGCCCAGCGCCGCACGGAGATCGCCGCGCTGCGGCTGGTCGGTACGACGCCGAGGCAGATCCTCGCGATGATGCGCAGGGAGGCCGGGGTGATCGCGGCGGCCGCGCTGGTGTCGGGGGCGGCGCTGTCCGCGGTGCCGCTGGCGCTGCTGGGCGAGGGCTTCCTGTCCCGCCCCTGGCCGGCGGGCCCGGTGTGGCTGTTGCCGGCGGCGGCGGTGACGGTGGTGGTGACGGCGTACGTGACGATCGAGCTGCCGACGAGAAGAGCACTGCGGGTGGCGCCGGCGGAGGCCGTGAGAGTGGGCGCTTGAAGCGCCCCGTCTTTTAGGGGCGCGGGGAACTGCGCGACCAGCCACGACGGACCGGCAGTCGACCACTGGCCGGAATGGCGGTCCGAGAGTGCCACGCTCTCTCGTCAGTCGGCTGCGGCATCGTCGTGGCTTGTCGCGCAGTTCCCCGCGCCCCTTACGGGGCGCGTTGTTCAGCCCTGGGTTTCCGGGCGGCCCTCTGTTGACCAGTGGGTGTGGAAGGCGCCCTCTCTGTCGACGCGGCCGTAGGTGTGGGCGCCGAAGTAGTCGCGCTGGCCCTGGAGGAGGGCCGCGGGGAGTCGGTCGGCGCGGAGCGTGTCGTAGTGGGCGAGGGCCGCCGAGAACGCCGGCACGGGAATGCCCCGGCGGGCCGCGGACGCGACCGTCTCCCGCCACGGCACCTGCGCGTCGGCGATCTCCTTCGCGAACTCCTCCTCGGCCAGCAGGCTGACGAGGTCGGGGTCGGCCCGGTAGGCCGCGCGGATCCGGTCCAGGAAGGACGCGCGGATGATGCAGCCGCCCCGCCAGATCCGGGCCACCGCGCCGAGGTCGATCTTCCAGCCGTACTCGGCGGCCGCGTCCTGGATCATCGTCCAGCCCTGGTCGTAGGCGATGACCTTCGACGCGTACAGGGCGTGTTCGACGCGCGAGGCGAAGCGGTCGGCCTCGGTGGCGCTGAGCGGGGGTGTCGTGCCGCCCGGCAGACCGGCGTAGGCGGCGCGCAGTTCACGGCGGCCGGAGGCGGCGCGGGCGAAGGTCGCCTGGGCGATCGCGGTGACCGGGGAGGCCAGGTCCAGCGCGGTCTGCACGGTCCAGCGCCCGGTGCCCTTCTGCCCGGCCGCGTCGGCGACGACGTCGACGAAGGGCGCACCGGTGTCGGCGTCGACGTGGGCGAGGACGTCGGCCGTGATCTCGATGAGGTAGGAGCCGAGCCGGCCGCCGTTCCACTCCCGGAAGACGTCCGCGATCTCGGCCGGCGCGTACCCGCCGACCTGGCGCAGCAGGTCGTACGCCTCGGCGATGAGCTGCATGTCGGCGTACTCGATGCCGTTGTGGACCATCTTCACGAAGTGCCCGGCGCCGTCCGCACCGACGTGCGTGGCGCACGGCTCGCCGCCCACCTTGGCGCTGATGTCCTCGAACATCGGCCCGAGCACGGCGTACGACTCCGCGGACCCGCCCGGCATGATCGACGGCCCGTTGAGCGCGCCCTCCTCGCCGCCGGAGACGCCCACACCCACGAAGTGCAGGCCCCTCTCGCGGAGCGCGGCCTCGCGGCGGCGGGTGTCGGCGAAGTGGGCGTTGCCGCCGTCGATGACGATGTCACCGGGTTCGAGGAGCGGTACGAACTCGTCGATGACGGCGTCGGTGGCGGCACCCGCCTGCACCATGATCATGATGCGGCGGGGGCGTTCCAGGGCGGCGACGAACGCGGCGGCGGTCTCGGCACCGACGAAGTCGCCCTCGCTTCCGTACTCCTCGATCAGCGCGCGGGTGCGGGCGGGGGTGCGGTTGTGGACGGCGACCGGGTAGCCGTGCCGGGCGAAGTTCCGGGCCAGGTTGCGGCCCATCACTCCCAGGCCTGTCACGCCGATGGCTGCGGATGCGTTCACGGGGGGACTCCGTTCTGCGGACGCGTGCTGTGCCCGGAGGTACGGGCCGACGGCGGTCGGGCGTTCAGCTCAGGGCGGGCGAAACGGCGTTCGGCCTGGCGGCGGTCGGCCGGGCGGGCAGCGGCCGGGCGGGCAGCGGCCGGGCGGGCAGCGGCCGGGCGGGCAGCGGCCGGGCGGCGGGCGGGAACACCCGGCGCCGACCGGGCCGGCCGAGTCCGGAGCGGCCCGGTGCCGGCTGTGCCGGGGGGCGATCATCCGAACAGGCGAAAGTCGTGGCGGCGGGCGTGTGGGGCCGCCTCCCGGCGAGCAGGTCGTCAGAGGATCCGAAGATGCGAACGGATGATCTACGGCTGCTCGTCGCCGCGCTGGTGCTCCTCCTGACCGGCGCGTTCCTCACCACGCCCGCCAAGGCCGACCAGCGCCCGGACCACTGTGCCTTCGGGCCGCCCAGCGCTCCGCCGCCCACCACCCACCGCGACGGCACCGACCGCACGGGCCGCATCAACGGCAGGGATCGCACCGCCCGCTGGACCGCGCCCACGGTCCGCTACCGGCTCTCCGCCGGATACGGCGCCAAGGGCCACCTCTGGAAACACCGGCACACCGGCCAGGACTTCGCCGTCCACGCCGGCACGCCCGTGTACGCCGTCGGCTCCGGCCGGGTCGTGGCCGCCTCCTGCGGCGACGGATTCGGCAACCAGGTCGTGTTACACCATCCCGACGGCTACTACACCCAGTACGCCCACCTGTCCGTCATCACCGTCCGCCGCGGCCAGCGCGTGTCGGTGGGCCAGCGCATCGGCGCCGCCGGCGCGACCGGCAACGCGGACGGCCCGCACCTCCACTTCGAGGTCCGCACCACCCGGCACCTGGGCTCCGCGATCGCGCCGCTGCCGTGGCTGCGGCACCACGGCGTGAGCGTGCCCGGAACGGCGTCCCCGGACCACCCGCACCCGCATCCCCATCCGCACCCGAGCACCCCGGCCACTGCGCCCGCGAGTGCGGTGCCGTCGGCCGACGGGACGAAACCCCTGCCGCCGTGGCACGGCCGGCCGCCGAGGACACCGGGGAACCCGGCGCCGCACAGCACCCCGGCGAAACAGTGGGACCCGGCCACGCCATGGGATCCGACGACGCTGTGGGGCCCGACGACACGGTGAACCCGCCGGCACAGCGGTATCACGGCGACAGCGCACAGGGTCACGTTATGACCACATAGCGTGGCCCTCGCGCACGGAGCGGCCAGACTGCCTCCCATGGCACGTCTGAGGTTCCTGTGGGTCGCCGCGCTGGCCGCCCTCCTGCTGCAGCCCGTCTCCCGGCCGGAGACCCCGCGGCCCGCCGCGCCCGGGCCGTTCGGGGCGTACGTCGGGTACGGAGCGGACGGGGTGCGGCGGGTGGCGGCGCTCGGGAGCTGGCTGCGGGACGAACCCCGGGTCGGGCACACCTACCTGCCCGGGGACGTGTGGCGGAACATCGAGGGCGCCCCGGACTTCGTCCGGCTGTGGGCCCGGTGGCGGCGGGCCGAACCCGACCGGCTCCTCGTCCTCAACGTGCCGATGCTGGAACACACCGAGGCACACGTCCCGGACCCCGAGGTGCGCCGCCAGCTCCAGCTCGGGGCACGGGGGCTGTACGACGTCCACTTCCGCGCGCTGGCCCGCAGGCTGGTCGCGGTCGGCGCGCCGGACAGCGTCGTCGTGCTCGGCTGGGAGATGAACGGCGTCACGTACACACATCGCTGCGAACCCGACCCCGCCGCCTGGCGGGCCTACTGGCGGCGGATCGTGACGGCCATGCGGTCGGTGCCCGGCGCCCGGTTCCGGTTCGACTTCGCGCCCAACCGGGGACGGGACGCCATCCCCTGGACCGCGTGCTACCCGGGGGACGGGTTCGTGGACGTGGTGGGGATGGACGCGTACGACGCCCCGCGGGGGATGTCCTTCCAGGAGCAGCTCACCGAGCCGTACGGACTGCGGGCCCAGGCCGACTTCGCCCGGGCCCACGGCAAACCGGTCTCGTATCCCGAGTGGGGACTGTACGAGAACGGCGACGATCCCGCGTATCTGCGGGGCATGCTGGACTGGTTCGCGAGCAGCCGGCCGCTGTACCAGACGATCACCGACTACTGCCCGCACGGCGTGTGGAGCTGCCGGGGCAACCCCAGGTCCACGGCCGTCTACCGGTCCCTGATGAGGAGCTAGGAGTTCGCGCTGGACGGGCCGAAGAACTCGATCTCGGCGATGGCCACCTGGGTGCGGCCCGGCGCCCGGTACGACGACTCGATCGTGAAGCGGACGGAGACGACGTCCGCGGCCCGGAGGTCGCGGGTCTGGCCGCCGGCCGACTGGTCGAGGGTCACCTCGCGGGTCTCGGTCTTGCCGTCGGCGGTCTTGATGGTCGCCTTCAGACGGTGCGGCAGGGCCGAGTTCTTCAGCTCCTCGTTGTGGGTCGACTCGCCCGACGTGATGACGACGTTCAGAAGGCGGGTCGGCTCGTCGAAGTGCGCCTCGACCCACTCGCCCTCGCCGCCGCCGACGATGCCCGGGCCCCACCATGTGTTGTTCAGCTTGTCGAAGAGCAGGTCCGGCTTGTGGCCCGCGTACGAGCGGGAGGCGCGGTAGCTGTCCGGGGAGACCTGGGCGCGCTTGGCGAAGTGGTCGCGGGTGGCGCTGATCGCCTTCGGCGTGTTGACCGCCAGGACCGTGACTCCGGTGAGGACGACGGCGGCGACGATCCAGGTGAGGACACGGTCGAAGGCGCGGCGCAGGCGGGGGCGGTCGCCTGCCCACGGGGTCTCTCTGCGGCGGAAGTCGAAGATGCGGCGCCACCAGGGGCGGGGGGCCGAGGCGGCGGTGCCGGGGTGGCCGGCCATGGGCATGGCGCAGCGGGTGCAGAAGTGGCGGTCGGGGCGGTTGGGGGTGGCGCACCAGGGGCAGGGGGTGCCGCCGTGGGCGCCGAGGTCTTCGCCGGGGGCGCGGACGGAGGCGGGGCGTTGGGGGGTGGGGCGGCCGGGGAGGACGGGGGCGACGGGTTGGGGGGCCGGGGTGGGGGTGGGCTCACTCACCGGGATGAGGAGGAGGCGGGCCCTGTCCTGGTCGGGGGTGGATGCGGGTGCGGGTTGCGGGTCGGGGGTGGGGATCGGAGTGGTTTCGGCTGTGGGTGCAGTTGCGGTGAGTGGGGGCTGGTCGCGCTCACGCGGCGGTAGCCGCAAATCCGATTCAGCCCCGCGCCCCTGACGGGGCGCTGTCGTGGTCGCTGCTTCCAAGTCACCGCGCCCCTGAGGGGGCGCGGTCGTCGACGCTCCTTGCAGGTTCCCGTCGCCCGGAAGGGGCGCTGTCGTGGCCGCTGGTTCCAAGGAGGCTGTCCGTTGGGGGAGGCCCGTGGCGCCGTCTCTGCGGGTGAAGGCGTCCCAGGCGGGGGCGGCACCGGAGTCGGGGGCCGGGGTCGGGGCGGTGGCCGACGGCTGCTGTCGGGGCTCCTCGCTGTTGCCGGTCCAGCTCAGGACCGCGCCGCAGGCGTCGCAGAAGGACTGGCCCGGTTCGGCGACCGTGCCGCACTCCGTGCAGTTCCGGTTGGTCGTCATCGCTGCGGGGTCCTTTCGGCGGACGCGGTCACCTGGACCGTGTAGGGCATGTGAGCGGGGCGGGCGGCGGCCACGAGGTGTTCCAGGCGGACCTCGTCGGCCGGGGTGGGGGACGGGAGCGTGAGGTGGACGTGGAGGTGGGGGCGGGGGGCGCCGGGGAAGGGGCCCAGCGGGCGGGCGTTCCAGTCGGCGCCGCCGCTCTCCGTGATGTCCGGGGTCGCGCCGAAGGCCAGGCGGACCGTCTCGGACAGGCCGAGGCGGGTGCCCCGGATGCGGTGCAGGTAGGCGGCCGCCGCCACGGCCGCACGGAGCAGGGGTTCCGGTTCGGTGCCGTCCGTCTCGGCGCCGACCCAGGTGCCGAGCCACTCCGCGAAGTCCAGCGGGGCCAGGGCCGGGTCGAAGTAGCTGGGCAGGCAGTCGAGGACGTTCGGGATCGGGGCGATCACGTCGTCCAGGCCGGCGACGAAGCGCAGCGCCAGGTCGTCGTCGGCGAAGACCGCCGGGAGCATCGCGCCGATGGGGACGGAGGAGCCGAGGCCGTCGATGGAACCTCTCAACGGAGGCCTCCGGTCGGGTTGTTGCCGGTCATTCGCCGATCACCCTCACCCGGTGGTCGTAGGAGAAGACCAGGGACGGGGCGTCCAGGTCGATACGGTCGGTCGGGTCGCCGCGCTTGCCGGTGAGCGGGTCGGCGGGGTGGAGGACGACTTCGTCGACGAGTTCCACACCGGGGACGCGTTGCAGCACCGCGAAGACCTCGCCCGACTGCACCGGGCGCCCGAACCGCCAGCCCTTGCCGTCCGCGCCGCCGGTCAGCGGGTCCAGGTGGCGGTAGAGGGCTTCGTGGGCCTGGTGGCGGACCCGGTCGACGTCCACGCCGCGGAAGGCGTGGACGGTGGCGACGACCGTGACGCCCTGGTAGAAGGGCGGCCCGACCGCCAACCGGGTCCCGATCAGGCGGCGTTCGTCCAGATAGCGGGTGATGCGGTCGAGCAGGGCGTCGCCGGGGACGAGTTGCTCGAAGCGGAGCCGGCCGCCCGGGTCGGGGACCGCCTGGGGTACCACCAGGACCCGGACCGCGTACGAACCGTGCTCGCCCTCCTCGCCCTCCAGGCAGGTGATCCGGGCCGTCTCGGGGGCGGCACGGCGGGCCAGCTCCTCGTAGTCGCGCAGGGTCACCGCCCGCTCCTGGGCGCGCAGCGTGATCGGCGCGCGGACCTTCGCCTCGGCGACCGTCTCGCCGTCCACTCCGCCGCGCGCGGCCTCCCGGTTCACGACCTCCGCCACGTACGGGATGGAGGAGCGCAGGATCTGTACGGCCCCCCGGGCCACGTTGCCGTCCCGGCCGCCGCCCGTGCGGTAACGGCGGGCCCGGACGACCGCGCCCTTCGGGGCCACCGTGCCGTACTGGCGCAGCGAACCGTCCGGTTCGCGGACCGCGGGACCGAAGGCGATGTCACCGGTGGTCGCGTCCAGGGTGAGGTGCCGGTCGTACGGCCCGGAGGCCGCGAAGTGCGGGACGACCTGCCAGTCCACCCAGCCGCCCTCGCCGTCGTGCTCGGCGGTCTGCAGGAGCAGCGGCGGGGTGTCCCCGACGACGGGGGCGTGGGCGAGCCGCAGGCGCTGGCCGGGCAGGCCGGTGGACTCGCCGAGCGCCTCGTCCTCGACGGTCTCCGCGTGGACGGCGGCCGTGGTGCCGCCCACCGTGCAGGCCTCGACGAACCGGATCGTCGGAGAGGTGGTGTAGAAGGGCTGGTCGGCGTGCGGTTCGGTGACCCGGCAGCGCAGCCAGCTCGCCTCCAGGCCGCCGTTGCGGGACAGCACGTGACCGCCGGGGACGTGCAGCACGACCTCGCCGGGGCGGTTGAGGCCACCCGTGCCGTCCCGGTCGACCTCGCACTCCCGCCAGCCGTCCTCCGTCCACGCCTCCCACACCAGCGGGGGCTGCCGCGGGTCCACGCCGACACCGTCGACCCGGCTGTCCAGGTCCAGGGCGACCGCGCAGTGCGGGACGGCGGCGGAGAGGCCGAGCAGCATGCAGTCACCGGGGTTCGGGCTCTCGGTGAAGCACAACAGGTCCTTGCCCTCGGCGAGTTCATGGGTGAGGTCGACGACGGCCGCGCCGTGCTGCTGCCGCAGCAGGTGCCGCAACTCGCTCGGCACGATGGTCAGTTCGCGCTCGGTGCTGAAGACCACCGCCTCCTGCGTCTCGGTACGGCGGGTCGCCACCTCGGTGCCGACCGGCACCGGAACCGGTTCCTCCTGGGCCGCCGACAGCCAGAACGTCACGTCCGTACGGGCGGCGGACGGCGGGAACAGCGTGATGCCGACCAGGTCCAGGAAGGCGAGGTGGTTCTTCTCCGGGACCCGGTTGAGGCGGTACACGATCTGGTCGGCCATGTGCGCGACCGTCTCCACCAGCGTGATGCCGGGGTCGGAGACGTTGTGGTCGGTCCACTCCGGGGCGCGCTGCTGGATGTAACGCTTGGCGTCGTCGACGAACTGCTGGAAGCGCCGGTCGTCGAGGTTCGGGGAGGGCAGGGCCATCGGGATCAGCGGTCGCTTTCGGAGGAGTCCGGGGAGGCGGGGGGCAGGTCCGGCTCGTCGTGGGAGGGGATGACGTAGAAGGGGAACACCAGGCTGCGCGGGTTGTTGGTGCCGCGGATCGAGTAGCGGACGTCGATCATCAGCACGCTCGGGTCGGCGCCGGTGGTCACCTCGACGTCCTCGACCTCGATCCGGGGCTCCCAGCGGTCGAGGCTGGCGTACACCTCGTGCTGGATCCGGCCGGCGGTCTGCTCGTTGACCGGGGCGAAGACCAGGTCGTGGATGGCGCAGCCGAACTCCGGCCGCATCGGGCGTTCGCCCGGGGCGGTGGAGAGGATGAGGCGGATGGCCTCCTCCACCTCCTTCTCGCCGCTGACCAGGGCGATGCCGCCGGTGGGCCCGATCCGCAACGGGAACGACCAGCCGGAGCCGACGAACTGCTCTGCCATCAGCCCCGCACCCGCCCCTCGGGGAAGACCTGACGCCCGCTCACGGGATCACCATCACGGTCAGTCCGCCCATCGTCATCATGCCCAGGACCGGCACCTGGGGGGCCTGGATCCCCACGGTGGTAAGGGAGCTGATGGCGACGGCGGCGTTGCCGCGCAGCGACAGGGCGGCGTTCGCCATCACGCTCACGGCGGCGGCGTTCACGGAGACGGCGCCCGCGGGGGCCTTGATGTCGACGAGTTCCGCGCTCTGCAGGGACAGCGGTCCCCCGCTCCTGATGCTGAGCGCGCCGCCCGCCTTCAGGGACAGGTTGGCGCCGGCCTCGACCGACACCGACCTGCTGCCCTTGATGGAGACGCTGCCCTTGCTGTCCACGGTGATCTCGGTCTGCTGCCGGTCCAGGAAGACGGTGAGCTTGTCGTCGCCGCTGGCCAGCCGGACGCCCTGTTTGCGGCCCCGCTGGTCGAGCAGGTCCATGCGGTTGCCGACCCGGTCGGAGACGGTGTGCCGGGTGGCCCGGCCGCGCATGCCGTCGTGCAGCGGCACGTCCTTGACCCTGGTCGGCTTGTCCTTGCCGTTGTAGAGGCCGCCGATGACGTACGCGTGGTCGAGGGCGCCCCGGTCGAAGGCGACGAGCACCTCGTCGCCGACGTCCATCGGGAAGACCCCGCCGCCGCGGACCCCGCCCCACTGCACGGTCCGGGTCCAGTCGCTGACGTAGGTGTCGTCCAGCCACGGGAACTTGATCTTCACCCGCCCCTGCTGGAGCGGATCCTGTACGTCGGTGACGAGGGCCTGCGCCACGCTGAGCTGCCGGTCGCTGCCGGCGTCCCCGCCGCCGCCCGAGGCCACGCCGTACAGGGACCGCCACTGCCGGCCGCTGACCGTCACCCAGGTCTCGTAGTGCTTGGCGTCGCCGAAGACATGCCGTACCGAGGTGACCGTGTACTTCCCCTCGAAGGGGTCCCCGACGTCCGCGAGCGCCACCGGAACCCCGGGCCGCAGCTTGGGATTGCCCCGCACGACCACCTCCACCTCGGCGAACGTCGAGGTGACGTCGTCGGAGAGGGCGTCGGCCGCGTACTTCACCTCGGACTGCTTGTCGTACGGCGTGCGCGTCTCGACCAGCTTCGACGTCTTGAACTCGCCGGCCGCCGCGCCCGGGGTGGTGCCGATGCTGTAGCCGGTGTTGGCGGCGGGCGTCACGGTCGCCGTGAGCGCCTTCTTCGTCCGTACGTCCCAGCCGCGCGACTCGACCTTGTTCACCTGGTCGGAGGCGGTGACCGCGGTACGCAGCCGCAGGATGTCGTGCCCGGCCTCCAGCACGAACGGGCTCTTGTCGCCGTCGGTCTGCGGTGAGGGCGCCCCGGAGGCGCTCTTCTGCTTCACGAACTGGAACTTGCCGTCCGCGTCGACCGACATGACCATCTCGTTCTCGTCGGCGAGCCGGGCCAGGAAGTCCCAGTCGGTGACGTTCGACTGGCTGATGAACTCGTAGACGGTCCTGGTGGCCTGGATCCGCCCGATCGGCACCCCGTCCTGCGCGGCCAGCTTGCGGGCGATGTCGGAGGCGGTCTGGTTGCGGTAGGCGACCACGCGGCGCTGCCGCATCAGCCGGAACCCGTAGTCGTAGCCTCGGACCACGGCGTAGCTGCCGGTGCCGTCGTACTCGGCCTCCATCCCGGTGACCTCGCCGGTGAGCAGCGGGTCACCGGTGCCCTGCCCGTCGGAGACCGGTGTGATCACCACCGGGGTGCCGAACTGCACGCCCAGCTTGCCCAGCAGCTTGCGGGCCGGATCCCGGAAGGTCAGCTGGAAGGCGGCGGGCACCCCGACGCCCTGGTCCACGTGGGCGTCGACGAGATACCGCCCGTACTCCGAGGTGGCGGTCAGCTCCTTGCCGCCGATGACGACCTTGACGACGTTCGAGAAAGCATGCTTCACCATCAGGACCGCACCTCCTCGGCGGCCGGCAACACCAGTTCCGTCCCCGCGGGCAGCCACCCCGGGTCGTCGATCCCGTTGGCGTCCGCGATCGCCCGCCAGGCGGCCGCGTTGCCGTACTCCCGCCAGGCCAGCGACTGCAGCGAGTCCCCGGCGACGACCCGGTGCACGCGCTGCGCGGTGAGCGCGCCGGACGTCGGGTTCTGTCCCGCGGTCTTGCTCGGGATCTCGTGCAGCTGCAGCCGGCAGCTGGCCCGGATCGGCATCCCGCTGGTCCCGAAGAGGGAGTAGGAGACATCTGCGGAGGCGACGTACGCCGTGAAGTTGGCCGTCGAGAACGAGCCCCACTGGAAGACCACCCAGGGCGGCGACGGCTGCTTGGCGGCGATGCTCTTGCTGGTGACCTCGCAGCAGGCCAGCAGCGACTCCACCTTCTTCATCACGTCGTTGCTGTCCGGGTCGTCGGACCGGTCCAGGAAGATCTCCACGCTCATCTCACGCGGATGGGTGCCGAGGAACTCCGGCAGCGCGCCGTCCCGTTCGATCGGCGCCGACGACGACTTCCAGTCCGCCCGGCGGGCGATCGACAGCTGCGCCGGGTTGAACTCGAAGCCGAACGTCTTGATGATGCCGCCCGGGCTGGTGCTGGTGCCCACGGGCGGCTCGTGAATCGCGAGGGTGGCCCGCACGAGGCTCTTGCCGGCGCCCCGGCTGCTCCTGGCCATGATCTCTCCGTCTGCCTCTCCGTCAGTCCGTGAATCCGTGGTGGGCGATCTCCAGGACCTCCGTGGCCACGGACGGACTGCCCGCGTCCAGGGAGGGCCCCTGCCAGCTCACCGGCAGCACGTCCAGGAGCCCCCACCGGGCCACCTCCGAGCCGTCCGCGCGCAGCGCCGTGATCTGTCCGGTGGGCCGCTCGATCCCCGTCTGCACGGACGAGATCCACTTCGCGACCTTCGAGGTGTCCGGGGTGAGCGGGCGGGTCAGCCGGATGTGGGAGAAGGTGACCCGAGTCGGCAGCTGCCACACGAACCCGTTGTTGCCGCCTTCCTGCCGCTGCTCGATCTCCACCTGCGACGACAGTCCCTCGCACCCGTTGAAGTAACCGAGGTCCTCGCCGTCGATGGAGAGGCTGAACCAGACTGTGGTTCCGGGGTCCTGGCGATCCATCGGGGGCCTTTCTGTGGGGTCGGTGCGTCGCGGTCGTCGTGATCAGTCGCCATCAGGAGCGGAAGTCGCGGAGCTTGCCCACGCGTTCGCGGTCGCGGCGGAGTTCGGTGCGGACGTGGCGGGTGATCCGGTCGATGATCCGGTGGACGAGGGCGTCCACCTGGAACTCGGTGAGCGCACGGGGGTCGAAACCGCCGCCCTCGATCGCCGTGTAGCCGGGTGGCGGATCGTCGGCGGACGAGGCGGAGGCGGAGTACCCGGGTGGCGGCGGGTCGTTGGAGGGCGGTGGCTGCCTGGCCGTCCGGGCCCGAGGGGCCTCGGCGCGCGTGGTGTGGGTGGTGCTGGAGACCGGCGCCTTCTTCAGGGAGGTCGTGGGGCGGTCCACGGGGAGCGCGGTGGTGAGCGGGGCCCGCTGGACGACGAGGGGGGCGACGGGGAGCGGGGTGGTGGCGGAGATCGGGGTGGTGGAGCGCAGGGGGACGGGCTGGGCGGGCGTGGGGGCGGGGGTGGTGGTCGGCTTGACCGGCAGGGCGGCATGGGGAGCCGCGGCTCGCTGCACGAAGAGGGGCAGGGGGGCCGCCGGTCCGGTGGGCGGCGGGGTGGTCGCAGGGAAGGGCTGCTGGGCCCGGCGCTGCACGGCCGCCGGGGGGCCGCCGAGGCCGGGTACGGTGCCCCGCTGCACGGAGGGGGGAAGCGGTGAGGCGGTCGCCGAAGGGCCCGCCGCGGCAGGGCCGGGAAGAGCGGGTGGCGGCGTCGGTGCGGGGCCGGTGGGCGCCGGCTGGGCGGGCTCGGCCGTCGTCTTCGTCGTCGTCGGCAGGCTCGGTGCCGCGGCCCGCTGTACCGGCAGGGGCGGCGCTGCCCCGGAAGAACCCGCCGACGAACCACTCGACGAATCGCTCGCCGCCCGCCGCCGCTGCACGGACGGCACAGCTGCCTGGCGGCCGACAGACCTCACGGCAGCCGCGCTCGCGGCAGGGCCCGTGAAGGGGGCGCCGAGGCCGAGGCGGGGTGAACCGGGAGTGGTCGCACCGGCACGCTGTACGGAAGCGGAAGCGGAAGCGGGCACCGGCGTCGGCATCGGCGTCGGCGCGGGCGCGTGCCGGGCCTCCGTGGCCGGGCCGGAGGACGACGGGACGGGTCCCCGCTCGCGCGGATCTGCCGACGTCTGCGCATCCGGCGCCACTGCTCCCGGCACGGCGGCGGAGGCAGCCTGCGGGCCCTCCGCCGTCCGCCGCTGTACGGACACCTCACGGCCACCGCTCCCGACCGCGCGCGACAGCGGGGCACCGAGGCCGGGGCGCGAGGTGTCCGGGGACGTCGCGGCACGCTGAACGGGAGCCGACGCGGGAGCGGGAGCAGGAGCGGGCGTGGCAGCCGCCGTCGAGGTGCCGGCCGCGGCGTCCCGGCGGGGCTCACCCGGTGTCACGAGCATGGCAGCCGACGCGGTTCCCGGCTCCGCCGGACGGGGCGCTTCCCGTACGGCATCCGCGGCACCCGCGCTCTCCGCGGCCCTTCGCTGCACGACGGCCTCAGGGCCACCGCTCGCGGCCCGGGATGCCGATGGTCGCGCGCCCTGCGGGACGGCCGAGGCGCGGGGGACAGGGGGTGTGGCTCGCGACGTGGGCGAAGAAGCAGTGCCGGTGGCGTCGGTGGCCGCCGCGCCGGTCGTGGGCGCCGCTGCCGAACTCGTCGCCGTACGACCGCTTTCCGGCGACGGCGGAGTGTGCCGGGCGGCCGGGTGGTCCGTGCCGGTGCGGCGCTGCACGGAGGGCGTCGCGGGGCTGCTGGTCGCGGTCGGAGAGACCGGGGCGGGGCCGCCGCTCACCGTCCGCCGCTGCACAGGGGTCTGCGCCCCGGCGCCGGGCATGCCGGAAGGCCCGCCGCCGCTCGGGGGCGCGGAAGGGACAGAAGGAGGTGCCGTCGTAGGAGACGCGGGGGCCGTACGAGCCGTAGCCCCGGGCAAGCCGGGTGCCGAGGCCGTACCGCCACCGCCACCACCGCCACCGCCACCGCCACCGCCACCGCCACCGGAGGAACCCCTGGCCGGAGCCGGATCTGCCGTGCTCGGCCGGGCCGTTGCCGGTCCGCCGCCGGACGCGGAGCGCTGTACGACGGCAGGTGCCGGCGCCCGTCCGGGAGCAGCACCCCGAGGAGCGCGCGGAGTCCCGCCGGAGGAGGTACGGCCGTCAGCGCCATCACGCGGCCGCGACCAGCCCCCGCTCACCCGCACCGGATCCGCGCCGCCGCTCTCGACCGCCCGCTGTACGACCCCGTCCACCGCCCTCTCGTCGCCTGCTCGGTCACCCTCGGGCGGCGCCGGCACCGTGCCCTCGGCGACCATCGCCCTCGGCGCCGACGGCAACGTACGCCGCTGCACAGCCGTCACCGACGTGCTCGCCGGCGCCCGCGTCAGCGCGCTGCGGCGCGGCGGGACGGGAGGGGCAGGCGCAACGCGCGGACCGGT
Organism: Streptomyces sp. NPDC058457; assembly: GCF_042720695.1. Taxonomy (NCBI): domain Bacteria; kingdom Bacillati; phylum Actinomycetota; class Actinomycetes; order Kitasatosporales; family Streptomycetaceae; genus Streptomyces; species Streptomyces sp. NPDC058457. The sequence continues at coordinate 159,933 of NZ_JBHXLU010000006.1, forward strand.
GGCGGGCGCCGGCACGACCGGAGTCGGCTGCGGCGCCCACGCCACCGGCACAGGCACGGGCACCGCCACCGGCACCGGCACCGAGGCAGCGGCTGTCGGCGTGACCGACCGCTGGACGGCAGGCGTCGCCCGCCGCCCCGCCCCTTCCACGGAGGGCGCCGGTCCCCCGGCCGGGACGCTCGACGGAGCCGACGGGAGCGCCGGGCCCGGCGCGCTCTTCCCGTTCCGTGCCGCTCCCGCCGTCACCCCCGGCGTCCGGGCAGCCGCACCACCACCGCGCCGTCCTGCCAAAGGCAACCGCTGCACCGCGGGCACCGCCGAACCGGCCGCACCCGCCGATCCGCCCGGTCCCACCGACCCGGCAGACCCCGCAGACCCGGCCGCCGACCCCACCGATCCGGCCGATCCCACAGACCCAGCAGCGCCCGCAGACCCGGCCGATCCCACGGACCCGGCAGCCCCCGCGGCTCTTGCGGCCCCCGCAGACCCCGCCGAACCGCCCCCGACCGCCCGCAACGGCACCACCGGCACCGAGGCCCGCCGGCCTGCCGTCCGCCCCGGCTGCCCCGCCGCTCCCGTCGGTCCCGTCAGCCCCGCCAACGGCAGTGCCTGCACCGGACGTTCGAGGCCGGACCTGGCTCCGGCCCCCGCTCCGGGCGTTCCCGCGAGGCCGCCGCCGGCCAGGCGGGCGCTGGACTCGCCGTCCAGGACGGCGTGCGAGCGCGTGTCCGTGAACGACGGGTTCTGCCAGGTCGGCAACCGGCCGCCGAACCCGGTGTCCGCGACCGGCCCGCCCGTCCCCAGCGCACGCTGGATCGGCGGCAGCCCGGACCAGGCCGCCGCCACCACGGGACGCGACGCCTCCACGGGACGACTCGACGCCTCCGCGGGACGCGCCGCCTCCGCGGGAACCTCAGGCCCGTTCCCGGAGTCGTCGGCCTCGGGCCCCCGTCCGCGCCCCCGCATCCGATCCCACAGCCCCACCCGTCAGCCCTCCGCCCCTGCGGCGGCCGTCGCCCTGGTCACCAGGGACGCGATCTCGGCCGTGTAGCGACGGCGGTCGGCGTGCTCCAGGTCCAGGATGTCCTCCAGGTTCCAGTGGAAGTGGTAGGCGACGTACGCGATCTCCTCGTGCAGCCGGTCGGTCGCGTACGTCACGATTCCCCCAGGCGGCTCCCGCCGAGTTCCACTTCGAAGGGCTCGGAGCAGTGCGGGCAGTTGACCGCGGCCCGGGTGTGGCCCTCCGCGTTGATCTGGCGGTAGAAGTCCTGCAGGAACGCCAGGTCGGAGGCGAACATGTTCTCCACGATCCCGTCGTGGACGAGGGCGAGCGTGCCGAGGCGGGTGATGACCCGGCCCAGCAGGACCACCGACAGGAACGCCGGGTTCTCCTGGACGCGGACGTCCCGGAGGGGGATCAGCTCGTCCCGCGCCGTCGACAGGCGCATCACGCCGTCGCGGTGGACGGTGCCCTGCTCGTCGACGTACCCGCGCGGGAGCTGGAACGGGAACTCCGTGCGCAGCACCTCGACGGGCGTCTGAGGTTGCTGGGGGGCCTGGGGCGCCGGCTCCTCCGGTGCGAGCGGCGCCCCCACTCCCTGGGCCCTGACAGCCGAACGCCTCATTACTCGATGACCAGTTCTTCGAACGTGATGGTCACCGACTCGGTCAGCGCGGACGCCTCGCCCGCCTTCACCGTGCTGGTGTCGATCTTGCTGCACCAGGCGTTGCGCAGGTTGTAGCGCTTCACCGGGTTGTTCTCGAAGTCCATCATGATGATGGAGGCGTTCTTGCGGGCCGTGGCCATCTGGCCGTTGATCGACTCGTTGATCCACTGGGTGAACGACGAGGACTGGGTCATGCCGCGGACGACCGTGCAGGTGCCGTTCTTCTTCACGCCCGGCAGGTTGCGGACGTGGTTCTTCCCGTCCGGCGTGTTCTGCTGGTAGGTGATGACGTCCTGCTCCATCGTCATGCCGCTGACCTCGGCGAGGTACTCGACCATCACGCCGTCGATCTGCAGGCCGAAATTGTGTGATGTGAGGGCGTCACCCGGCTGGAGACTCATGTGTTACTGCCCGTTCTTCTCAAGGTGCCGTGACATCAAGGGGGTTGGGGACCGAGGGCCCGTTATTCCTGCAACTCGCCGCTGCCGCTGCTGAACTGGGCCAGCCGGAAGATCACGAACTCGGCGGGCTTGACCGGGGCGATGCCGATCTCGCAGATCACGCGGCCGACGTCGACCGACTCCGGCGGGTTGGTCTCCTCGTCGCACTTGACGTAGTACGCCTCCTCGGGCCGCTGCCCGAACAGGGCGCCGCTGCGCCACTCGTTGACCAGGAAGGCGGAGATGTTGCGCCGGATACGGGCCCAGAGGTTGTGGTCGTTGGGCTCGAAGACCACCCACTGGGTGCCGATCAGGATCGACTCCTCCAGGTAGTTGAAGTACCGGCGGATGTTGAGGTAGCGCCAGGCCGGGTCGGAGGAGAGGGTGCGGGCGCCCCAGATGCGGATGCCGCGGCCGGGGAACGCCCGGATGCAGTTCACGCCGATGGGGTTCAGCAGGTCCTGTTCACCGCGGGTGATCTGGAGCTCCAGGTCCACGGCTCCGCGGATGACCTCGTTCGCGGGGGCCTTGTGGACGCCGCGCTCGGCGTCGTTGCGGGCCCAGACGCCGGCCACGTGGCCGGACGGCGGGATCAGCCGGGACTGGCCGGACGACGGGTCGAAGGTCTTGATCCAGGGGTAGTACAGGGCCGCGTACTTGGAGTCGTAGCCGGCCGTCTCCTGGCGCCAGACCCGGATCTGGCGGGCGTTGAGGCTGGGCGGCGGGTCGATGACCGCGACCCGGTCGCCCATCAGCTCGCAGTGCGCGATCAGGCCGAGCTGGACGGCCTTGACCTGCTCCAGGTCGATCGCGCCGCGCTGGTAGGCGGCCATCAGGTCGGGGACCGCGACCATGGAGATCTCGTCGACGGCCTCCAGGCCGCCGAAGCCGGTGCGATCGGCCGAGTCGCCGAGGTAGTCGGCGGGCCCGGGGTGGGAGCCGGCGTCCGCGACGGGGGACGCGGACGCCGGCGTCTGGGCGGGGGCCGCGAGGGCCACCGTCTGGTTCTCCGGACGGGCCAGCTGCGCGGCGGGCGCGGCCTCGGTCACGGTGATGAGCCTGGAGCGCTCCTTGACCTGCGTGACGACGTAGTTGCGGCCGCCCTTCTTCGCGGTCACGTCGAAGGTCTCGGCGGTCTTGCCGCCGTCCTTGACGACCAGCTTGAAGCGTTCGGCGGGGCCCTCGCCCTCCGGGTCGGCGACCTCGACGCTCAGGTCGCCGGAGGCGATGGCGCTGACAATGAAGGTGCCGAGCGGCTTGGCCTCGCCGGGCGGCAGCGCGGCCTGGGCGGCGGAACCCCGCAGGGCGGCGGGGGACTTGGCCTCGCCCCCGGCGCCCTCCGCGGTGCCGCCGACGCGGACGACGTACGCCGCCGAGCCGCCGTTGTTGAAGAAGCCGTAGACGGAGTGCGCGAGGAAGTAACCGTCGGTGAACTCACCGAAGGACGCGACGTACTGCGTCCAGTTGGTCACGAGCGTCGGCTCGTTCAGCGGACCGGTCGGGGCCAGGCCCACGAAGGCCGCCACCGACGTGCCCACCCCCTCGATGGGGCGCGAGCCGCTGGCCACCTCCTCGACGTAGACGCCGGGCGACAGGTAGGACGGCATGCTCTGCTCTCCTCGGGGTACGAGACAGGAACGCTTCCCACCCTCACGCGCGAGCGTGTCCGCCGAAACGGCCACCGGTGCCCGGGCCCGGGCACATCTGTTGCCCCCAAGGGCAGCCCTGGGGGGCAGCCGTTCGCCGTATGCCGCTGGTCACCGGGTCGAGAAGGTCTCAACTCCCCTTCGTTAACCGTTGCGTTCAGTGACCTTCCCCTTGTGGACCCTTCCTGTTCAGGCGTTACCCTGCACGGCCAGGCGGGCTGCGTCCCGTCACGGGCGCCCGCACGCGCCACCAGGACGACGCGGACGGGGCCCCGGTCCCGCCGGGACGGGAGTGCGCGGGGTGCGGCGGACACGGAAGCCGGTGCCGGGCGACGGCGGGGCGGGCGGAGCCGGGGTGAGGCGCACCGGCCAGGGCAGCGGCGACGGCTTCTCCCGCCGGCAGCCTTTGCTGTCGGGCGCGCTGGGCGGACTCCCGGCCGCCGTCGAGATGCAGAGCCTGCAGAGAACGGCTGGGAACGCCGCCGTGGCCGGCCTGGTCGAAGGCGGCAGGCCGCCCGCCCCTACCCGGACGCCGCCGCCGGTACCCACCGAGGCCCCGCAGCAGGGGCCGCTCACCCTTCCCCCGTACCTGAGGGCGATGACCTCGGCGGGCCTGTCCACCGCCTCCGGGCTGACCGGCCACCCGTTCGTCGCCGCGGAGGTGACCCGGGTCACCGGGCAGGACGGCGCCGAAGTGGAGGAGATCCAGCAGGAGCTGGCGGGACGGCCGGAGTCCTTCTACGGCCGCGGGCGAGCCTTCGCCGTGCGCGGGGCGAAGGGGGCGTCGTACGACGTCACCGTCGCCATCCGGCCGCGGGACGAGGAGGACGCGGCCGCGCTGTCGTTCGCGGACAGCGCCCAGGGCGAGGACGCCGACACCAAGGTCGACCACCAGCACAACTCGGCGGGCACGGTGGCCGCCGACACGGTCCGCGCCCGCCGGTGGGGCGCCAGCGCCTCCGGTACCGTCCTGGCCCCGACGCCCACGCCCGGTGTCCTGGCCGGCGCGCAGCTCGCCGGCGGAGCCGCCCTGACCTCCGCCCAGGACACGCACTCCAACCGCACCGTGTCCGAGCCCCGGACCTTCCGCAGCGGCGGCGGCACGGTCACGGCGCGGCGCCGGGTGAGCTTCGTCGTACGCATCAAGCAGCACGGCGCGCGGGGCCGGCACGTCGCGAGCGGCGACGGCAGCCTCGTCATGCGCGTCCCGCACGAGCACCTGGTGCAGCACGGCACCGTACGGCCGGTCCCCGGGCCGGAGCTGAGCGAGGAGCAGGCCACCTCCGTACGGCAGGCCGTGTCCATGGCGGCGCTGGCCGTGGAGGACCCCGGTGGTCCGCACGGCGGCGGAGGCGGTCTGTTCGACACGGTCGCCTCCGTGCTCGCGCCGTCGGTGACCGCGCCCGGCGCGCCCGGCCGGACCCGGCTGTTCCGGGCCACCTCCGGCACGACCGTGCTGCAGGACCTGCCCCGGCTGCTCGCGGGCTGGGTGCCCGGCGAGGACCTGCCCGCGAAGGACGGCAGTGCCGCGAGTGCGTACCGGATGCGCGCCGACATCGTCTCCCTGACCCCCGGCTGGGGCGCGGGGCAGACCCAGCTGCGCACCCACCAGCAGAGCGCGCACGGCGCGGGCCGCACCGCCTCGAAGGGCGCGAGCGGGCTGTTCGGGGCCGGTCCCGCGGTCGCCGTCGGCGCCCCGGGGGCACCACCGGTCGCCCGGTTCCAGGGCATGGGCTCCGTCGCCCTGAAGAACGCCCGGTTCTCGTCGTCCGACCAGACCGTGGCCACCCGCAAGGGCGCCGAGATCCGCGGTGACAAGGTGCTCTACCTCGGCCGGGTCCGGCTGACCGTGCAGGGCCTGGGGCCCGCGTCCCCCGCGCAGCGGCTGCACCCCGGGCTGCGCACGGCCGAGCACACCCTGGACAGCTGGGTCAGCCTGAGCGCCCAGGAGGCCCGGCACATCGGGCTGCCGCTGCCGGAGGGCGTCCAGGCGGACCCCCTGCACCGCAAGCCCACCGAGACCGCGCCCGACGGGACCCGGCGCGAGGTCGAACGCCACCTGCCGTTCGGCGCCGCCGGCAACAGCGTCTCCCTCACCCACCTGGACGTGCGCCCGCTCGTCGAGGCGCTGGAGCGGCTGTTCGCGTCCCGGCCCGAACTGGCCGGCTACCTCCCCGACTTCGGCACCGGAGACCGGCCGCCGGGGAAGGCCCCGGACCCGGAGGAGGCCGAGGCGCGCATGCGCAACTACCGCGAGCTGGTCACCGTGCTCTCGGAGACCAACCTGCGGGCCAAGAAGAACCAGCTCCTGGGCGCCGGTGTCCCGGTGCGGCTGCGCCGGAAGTCCACGCTGCACTCGTACGACGTGCAGGTCCGGGTGCGCGGGCGGGTCGGCGAGCTCAGCTATCTCGGCGACACCGACAACTGGCTGGTGCGCAGCAGTTCGGGCGTCGCCTCCGGCGGGCAGACCGGCCGTTCCACCGCCCGCAGGGCCGGCGTGCAGGGCAGCGTCAACGTCACGCCGCTGCCGGGCGCGCTGTCCTTCGGCGTCACCGCCAACGCCGCGGTGGAGAGCGCGCGCCGCGTCCAGGGCGGGCCCGCGGTCCGGGGCGACTCGCTCAACAGCGGTGACGTGAAGACGAGTACGTTCGGTACCCGGCTGATGCTCGACGCCAAGGTCACCATGACCACCAGGGAACGCACCCTGAAACGCTCCCTCACCCCCGGCAACCCGGGCCGCGAGCAGCCCGAGGCCCGGACCGTCGCCTCGCTGGGCGACCTCGACGCCGCCGTACCGCAGCACTTCGACGGGAGCGCGGAGGGGCAGGACGTGGAGCTGAGCTCGCCCGCCGCGCTCACCGTGGGCGCCGCCGAGCACCGCAGGACGGCCGCCCGGCGGTCCAGGCCCGCCCGGTTCCACCTCGCCTCCCAGGCCACCGGCATCCACGACATGCTCACCCGGCCGCCCGGTACGGACACCGAACGACAGGTACGGGACTGGGACTTCGTGGAGACCGTCGGCGACGGCAGGCAGTTGCGGCAACTGGCCTTCCAGCTGCTCGCCCTGGCCGCGCGCAAGGGTGACCGGGACAAGCCGGGCGACACCGCGTACCAGGCGGAGGGCCTCGCCCCGCGCCTCGCGCTGGAGGAGCGGCTGGGCCCGGAGTCCATCACCGCGGCGCTGCGGCAGGCGACCCGCACCGGCTGGGTGGTCGGCGACCTGCGCCACGCCCGGCGCACGGCCGCGCTGAACGGCGCCGTCGGCACCCGGCTGGCCCTCACCAACCCGCGGGTCCTGCACAGAAGGCCGGAGCAGAGCGGGGTGGGCGGGGCCGGCGTCGAGAACATGGTCCTGGGCGGCCATCAGGCGTCGGGGCAGCACGCGTCGACGAAGAGCAAGGCGGTGACCTTCAACGGCACCGGGTCGGAGCGCGGCTCGGGGTGGTCGCTGGCCGAGAGCGTGTCACCCGCCTTCGGCCAGGCGACGACCACGACCGACACGTCGGCGACCGGCGGCACGATCGAACGCAACTCCGTCCATCCGCGCTCCAGGCCGCTCTACCTCGTCCAGTGCGACCTGTCCGCGTGGATGGTGGCCGAGGTCGCGGTGAACGGCCGCGGCCCGTACGCGATGTCGCAGCGGCTGACGGTGCCGGGCGCGGTCGGACTCTGGCTCACCGAGCCGCAGTTGCGCAAGGCGGGCCTGCGCACGCCGGAGGAACGGGCCCGGGAGCAGGAGCAGGCACTGGCGGAGACCGCGGCCAAGTGGCGGCCGGTGTCGGGCGACCCGGCGTCGTCCGGCGACCGGGCGTCGGGCACCGCCGATCCGGGCTCCGAGTCCGGACCGAGGGAGGGGATGTCGGAGAAGGCGAGGGGCAAACTCCCGGAGCGGGCGACGGGCGAACTCCCGGAACGGGCGGGCGAACTCCAAGCGCGGGCGACGGGCTCCGGCGGCCGGGACGGCGACGGGCAGGAGCGGCAGGTCGCCCCGCCCGCACCGCCGCGGGACGTGTCCGGCGTGCCGGCGCTCGCCGCGCACCTCCCGCTCGGGGCCGGCCTGGTCGAGGGCATGCCCGACTTCGTGCCGCTGCTCGCACGGCTGCGGGCGGCGGTGCGGGACCGGGCGCTGGCGGCGGACCTGCTGCCGGCCCGGGTGCTGGACGACCGGTTCGAGAACGTGCAGCGGCTGCTGCGGGTGCTGGACCAGGACGGCGCGGTGGGGCTGCTCGCCGGTGCCATGGACGGCGGCGTTCCCGTCGAGCTGCTGCGGAACAGTTCCGTCCCCGGCCGCCGGGCCACGTCGTACTGGGCCGTCTTCCACGTCCGCCGCACCGGGCCCGGCACGGTGGCCGGGCCGTCCGGCAACGACCGGGAGATGGAGTTCGCGACCGTCGCCTACTCACAGCGTGCGACCAGCAGCCAGGAGAGCCTCACCAGCGGGGTCGACGCCTCGCTGACCGGTGCCGGCAAGCCGCACGACGACCTGGTCGGCAGCGCGGGCGCCGTCGCGGGCCCCGGCGTCGGGAAGACCACGTCGACCAGACAGGCCGCGTCCGCCCGGACGCAGACCGGGCTGCGCACCATCGTGGACACCGAGGCCGACTCGGTGAACGTGACGGTCCCCTTCCAGGCGGAACTCGAACTGCGCTCCGCCGACGGCCGGCTGGCGTCCGTGACCCTCGACGGGTCCTTCCTGCACCGCGTACTGGACAACGACCTGAAGGCCGTTGCCCGCGCCCGGCCGGAACGCGCCGCGGAACCCGCCCGGGGCAGCGCGGCCCCGGTGCCCGACGCCACCGCGACCGCCCTGGCCGCATGGCGTGCGGACGGCGCCCGACTGCCCATGGAGGCACAGGTCAACGGCTTCCGGGGCGCACCGCAGATCCGGGAGCTGATCGGCCGGGCCATGGCGCAGGCACACGCCGGCACCGGCTTCCGGAAGGCCGGTGACGCGGCGCACTACGCCCAGCGGGAGGCGGTGTCCACCGAGTGGCTCACGGCGGCACTGCCGCTCCTGGTGTCGGCCGGTGCTCAGCTGCCGTCGGTGCACGTGTCCGGCGTGGAGGGCCAGGACATCGCCTGCTCCCTGCACGCGCGGCTGCGCGACGGCGAGATCCTCGGCGGCGGCGACAAGATGACCTTCGAGACGGTCGCGCAGAGCGGCCCCGAGGGGCGCCCGGCCGCCGCCGACGCGCAGCACGCCTCCCACCACGGCCGTTCCGCGGGGTTCATGGGCGGCGAGGGCCCGGTCCGCGCCGACTACTCGGGCATGAACAACGTCCCCGGCACGTACGGCCGCGACGGCGGTCCCACCGACGCCGCGGGCAGCGCCTCCGGCACGGTGCCGCTGCAGAAACCGAAGGCCGCCGCGCTGCTGGTGCAGTTCACCCTGCAGGTCAGGGCGGTGGCCAGGGTGCGGCACCGGCACACCGGGGCGCTGCGGGATCCGGCGCGGGCGGTCGGCGTGCAGGACTACACCCTCACGTACCCGGTGGTGATCCGGATGCCCGAACCGGCCGTACGCCGCATGGCGGCCGCCGCACAGGGCGGGCACGCACCTGCCGACCCGCACCGCGTACTGGCCGCGGCGAACGGGGAGTCCTGAGGATGTTGCCCCCGAGACTGCCCGAACGCCCCTTGCCCGCCCGGCCCCGGCACTCGTAGTTGTGGTCGAGGGTCCGTCGCCGAAAGGTAGTTCATGCACGCGCAGGAGGAACACGACCAGGCCGGCCGCCCGCAGGCCGCCCGCCGCCCGGCGGCACGGGACACGTCCGCCGGTGCGGACCGCACGGCCGTGACCGGCACCGCGGCCGGGCTGCTCGCTCTCCAGCGAACGGCGGGCAACGCGGCGGTGGCCCGTACCGTCGAGGCGTCGCGCCACCGGCACGACGCGGGTTGCGGCCACCTGCCGGTGGTGCAGCGGCAGGCGGCCGGCGAGGAACTCCACGAACACGACGGGGCCTGCGGCCACGTGCCGGCGGTGCAGCGCCGGGCCCTGGTCCACCGGGTGGTCGAGTCCCCCGGCCAGAACATGGACCAGGCACTGCAGTCGGAGATGGAGACACGTTTCGACGGCGCGGACTTCAGCGGCGTACGGGTGCACACGGGCTCCCTGGCCCGGGAGTCGGCGAAGGAACTCGGCGCCAAGGCATACACCACCGGCCCCAACATCGTGGTGGGCGACACCATGACGAAGGAGGACTGGGCCCACGAACTGACCCACTACGAGGATCAGTTGAGGGGCCCGGTCCCCGGTACGGACACCGGCGCCGGGGTCAGCGTGTCCGATGTGAACGACTCCGGCGAACGGCACGCGGTGAGCAAGGCGCGTCGCGTGATGAGCGGGCCGGTGCCCCAGGTGCAGCGGGCGCCGCTGAACACCGGGTCGGGCGCCGTCCCGGCCCCGGTGCCGGCAGGCGCGGGCCCGGTGGCGGTGCAGCGCGTGCTGAGTCCCGGGTTCGTCGAGGGCGTGTCCGAGAAACTGGGCATCGAGATGGGCACCGTCAAGCTCGTCAAGGTGCCGAACGGCATACCCGCCGACCGGAGGTTCCGGGACTACGAGGAGGGGTACGTCGTCGGTCTGGCCGGAGCCGAACTGGACGAGAGCGTGCAGTCGCTCAACAACTACCCGGACGGAAGCACTCCTGCCAGCGTGGTGGTCGACCAGGCCGGCGGGGGCGGTTACCTGCGGGAGTCGGGCATCATCCTGGTCAACGCCGACCCGCCCGCCAAGTTCACCTTCGAGCAGGTCGTCCAGCACGAGATGGGCCATCTGGGGCAGGCCCAGGCCGGGTTCGACATCGACATGGCCGGGGCCAAACGAGCGTTGGTGGAGTACCACAACATCCTGGTGAACGAGAACCGGTTCGCGGACGAGATGCGCCTTGAGTACACGGACGCCGACAACAGCCTGTCGAGCAGGGCCAGGGAGCAGGCCGAGACGAACGAGGAGACGAGGCCGTTCACGCCGCTGGGCAACCCGTGGAGGTCGATGGCCGGCTACGTCGCGGCGCACGGCGGCGGATCCCAGCAGGACCTGTTGCGTGCGATCGAGACCGAGCTGACGAACCCGAAGTACGACGAGAAGGCCGGCAAGGGCCGGTTCGCCCCGTCCTTGCGGGAGAAGCTCCAGCGACGCATCGGGACGATGTACTGGAACCACATGTTCCCGGCGGAGTAGGGCCTGAAGGAGGCCGGGAGGCGCCCGAGCCCTGCCTCTTGGGGCACCTGAGCTGCCCCGACGCCTCCTGTGCCGTCCCGCCCTCGGCGCTAGCGTCCGGACGGTGAGCCTGTGGACCTCCCTCGAACCCGCCTCCGCGACCGTCGACCCGGGCGGCAGCACGCGCGTACGCCTGCGGCTGCGCAACACCGGCGACGTCGTCGACGAGTACCGCTTCGAACCGGTGGGTCCCATCGCCCCCTGGACGACCGTCGAGCCGCAGACGCTCCGGCTCTACCCGGGGACCACGGGCACCGTCGAGCTCACCTTCGCCCCGCCCCGCACCCCGGACGCCACGGCCGGCCCCAACCCCTACGCCGTCCGCATCACGCCCACCGAGCACCCCGAGGCCGTCACCGTCCCCGAGGGCAACCTCACCATCACCCCGTTCACCGAGATCCGCGCCGAGCTCGTCCCGCCCACCGTCAAGGGCCGGTTCCGGGGCCGCCCGAAGCTGGCCATCGACAACCTCGGCAACACCAGGCTCACCGCCTCCGTCAGCGGCAGCGACAACGGCGACCAGCTCGCCTACGACCTCCACCCCAGCAACGTCCAGATCGAACCGGGCCGCGCCGCCTTCATCAAGGCCACCCTCAAACCCCGGAAGATCATCTGGTTCGGGCCCAAGGAGCAGCGGCCGTACGCCCTCACCGTCCAGCGGTCGGGGGTGAAGCCGGAGCCCGTCGACGGGACGTACATCCAGCGCGGTTTCCTGCCCCGCTGGCTCGCCACCTTCTTCGGCACCCTGGTGGCCCTCGCCGTCACCTTCGCCCTGATCTGGTTCAACTACAAACCCCACGTGCAGAGCCTCGCCCAGGAACAGCCCGTGGAAGCCGGGGTGAGCAGCATCGCGCCCAGCCCGACGGTCACCCCGACCCCGCCCCCGGCACCCACCGAGACGCCGTCGACGGCGCCCGCGACGGACACCGGGAACGGCGACGGCGGTGGGAGCGGAGGCGGCGGAGGCGGGGGAGGCGGCGGCGCGACGGCCACCGTGACCGCCAAGCCCAAGCAGGACACCGCGGCGACCGCTGTCAACCGCCTCGCCGCCGACGACCCGTCCGGGCGGCACATCTGCTACCGCTCCTACGTCCAGGGCAGCGGCTGGCAGAAGCCCGTCTGCGACGGCACCATGTCCGGCACCGTCGGCAAGAACGTGCCGATCAAGGCCATCAACCTCGCGGTGTACGGCGTCCAGGGCTCCGCCGCCAACTGGTTCCACTACGACTCCCAGTCCACCAACGGCCAGGGCACGTGGTACCCGAACTGGACGGCGATCATCGCCGACGGCAAGGACAACTACATCGGCAGCACCAAGGCGGCCGACCCCTACATCGAGGGCTTCGCCTTCAACGTCGGCAGCGGCCAGAGCTGCAGCAGCGCGAAGGTCCGCGACCACGACTGGGGCGACCAGTGGTGCAAGGGTGCCCGCAGCGACAACAACGCACTCGACTTCGTCGGCACCCTCGACAACACGCTCTGGCTCGAAGCCTTCAAGCTGACGGTGTGAGCCGATGACTCTCTGGACCTCCCTCGAACCCGCCTCCGCCACCGTCGACCCGGGCGGCAGCACGCGCGTACGCCTGCGGCTGCGCAACACCGGCGACGTCGTCGACGAGTACCGCTTCGAACCGGTGGGTCCCATCGCCCCCTGGACCACCGTCGAGCCGCAGACGCTCCGGCTCTACCCGGGGACCACGGGCACCGTCGAGCTCACCTTCGCCCCGCCCCGCACCCCGGACGCCACGGCCGGCCCCAACCCCTACGCCGTCCGCATCACACCCACCGAGCACCCCGAGGCCGTCACCGTCCCCGAGGGCAACCTCACCATCACCCCGTTCACCGAGATCCGCGCCGAGCTCGTCCCGCCCACCGTCAAGGGCCGGTTCCGGGGCCGCCCGAAGCTGGCCATCGACAACCTCGGCAACACCAGGCTCACCGCCTCCGTCAGCGGCAGCGACAACGGCGACCAGCTCGCCTACGACCTCCACCCCAGCAACGTCCAGATCGAACCGGGCCGCGCCGCCTTCATCAAGGCCACCCTCAAACCCCGGAAGATCATCTGGTTCGGGCCCAAGGAGCAGCGGCCGTACACCCTCACCGTCCAGCGGGCGGGCGTCCGTCCACAGCCTGTGGACGGCACCTACATCCAGCGCGGTTTCCTGCCCCGCTGGCTCGCCACCTTCTTCGGCACCCTGGTGGCCCTCGCCGTCACCTTCGCCCTGATCTGGATCAACTACAAGCCGAAGGTCGGCAGCCTCGCCCAGGAACAGACCCAGGAAGCCGGGGTGAGCAGCATCGCGCCCAGCCCCACGGCCAGCGCGCCCCTCGCCGCCGCACCGGCGCCCTCGCCGTCCCGGACGGAGCAGCAGACGGACGACGGCAACGGCTCGTCCGACACCCAGGCGGGCGGCGGTGGCGGCCAGTCCCAGCCGACCCCGCAGGCGACGAAGAAGAAGACCGCGAAGCCGGTCGTCCCGGCGACGAACATCCTGCTCCGCAACACCACCACCAAGAAGTGCGCGGACGTCCCCGGCTACGGCAACGGCACCAGCAACGGCCCGGTGCGGGAGTACACCTGCGACGAGACCACGAACGACAACCAGTTGTGGAACCTGGAGGTGCAGTACGAGAAGGACGGCCCCGGCTCGTCCGCGCTCTTCCAGATCCGCAACGCCAAGGACCAGTTGTGCATGGACCTGCCCAACTACGGTTCGGCGAAGCTGTCCTCGCCGATCACCGAGTACAAGTGCGACGGCACGAAGGCCGACAACCAGCTGTGGTGGATCGACAAGCAGCCCAGCGGCGCCTACTGGATCCGCAACTTCGCCAGCGACAACCTCTGCCTGGACGTCGCGGGCTTCAGCACCGGCGGCAACGACACCAACCTGACCCTGTACTACTGCTCGGACTCCGACGACCAGGAGTGGCAGATCGTGCATCCGTCGGGGGACTGAACCCGCGCCGGTGACCGGCCAGGCGCTCCGCGGGAGATGCGGTTCGTTCGCCGCGGGCCGGTGGGGGCTGGTCGCGCAGTTCCCCGCGCCCCTTGCGGGGCGCGGTCCCGCACCCCGACTTCACCGAGATCGCTCAGGCGCCTCAAGCCCGCCGGCGGGACCGCGTCCGAGGCTGAGTGTGCAAGTAGCGGGGGCCGGTCACCAGGTCCCCGGTACCAGGCGGCCCGCCTTGCGGTACTCGCGGCGGGCGCCTTCCAGCAGGTCGGCCGCGGTGAGCGGCCGGTCACCGGCGGCGGCAAGGTAGGCGGCGGTCACCACAGCGCTGCGGATCGCACCGCCGGCCAGCTCGAAGTCCCGGGCCAGGGGGCGGAGTTCGATACCCGCCTCGCTGGGGACGTGCACCAGCCCGTGCCGCCACAGGGCCAGCCGCTGCTCCTCGTCCGGGAACGGGAAGTCGACCACCAGGTCGAGGCGGCGGGTGAAGGCCTCGTCGATGTTGGCGCGCAGGTTGGTGGTGAGCAGCGCGATGCCGTCGAAGGCCTCCAGGCGCTGCAGGAGGTAGGCCGACTCCAGGTTGGCGTACCGGTCGTGGGCGTCCTTGACCTCGGAGCGCCTGCCGAAGACGGCGTCGGCCTCGTCGAAGAGGAGCACGGCGTCGGTGCGGTCGGCCTCGGAGAAGATGCGTTCGAGGTTCTTCTCGGTCTCGCCGACGTACTTGTCGACGACGGAGGAGAGCTGCACGACGTACAGGTCCAGGCCCAGCTCGGCGGCGACGACCTCGGCGGAGAGGGTCTTGCCGGTGCCCGACTCGCCCGCGAAGAGGCCGAGCACTCCGCGCCCCCTGCCGCCGCCCGCGCTCAGCCGCCAGTCGCCGAGCACCCGGTCGCGGTGCCGGGCGCGCAGCGCCAGTTCCCGCAGTTCCGTGAGCGGCCGTTCGGGCAGCACCAGGTCCCGCCAGTCGACGGCGGGCCGGATCCGGCGGGCGTGCTGTTCGAGGCCGGAGGCGGACTGCTGGCGGGCGCCCAGCCGCAGATGGGCGGCGGTGAGCGCGGTGCCGTCGAAGGCGGCGAGGTCCTGCGCGGCGCGGGCCGCCCGGGTGAGGCGGTCACCGCCGAGGTGGTACGGGGCGACGGTGGCCGCGAGGTCGAAGCCGGGCTCGTCCGGCAGTACGGCCGCCCAGGCGTCCGGGGCGGCGGCGCGCCGGGAGGGCACCTCCAGGACGAGCGGGTCGCGGTGGTCGCACCACTGGGGGTCGTACGGGCGGGCAGTGGCGAGCAGCACGGTGACGTCCGCGGCACCGGTGCTCAACTCCCGCAGCAGGGGACCCGGTTGGTCGCTGTCGACCAGGATCGCGCGGCCGCTCAGGCGGGCCTCCCGCAGCAGCTCCGGGATCCGCTCCCCGGGCCCCGTGTAGTGCAGCGCAGCCCGCCCCGCGAGCCGCAGCGCGGCCGTCGCACAGCCGAGGCCCTCGCCCTCCCGGCGCTCCCGCAGGAAGGCGAGGAGCGGCCCGGCGGCGATCCGTGCGGCCAGCCGGCCCACGAACTCCGCGTCGGCGGGTTCGCCGTCGTACGACGGCTCCCGCAGGCTTCCGGTCAGCGCCGCGTCCGGAGTGTCGTCGCCGAGGAGGTGGGCCAGGACCCGGTCCGGGACGCGCAACGAACGGCTGAGGAAGGGCCGTTCGGGCTCCTCGACGGTGAGCAGGCCGAGCGCGGCGAGCGGGGCGGTGGCGTGGAAGCGGGCGCGGGCCGCCGCGAGGTGCGCGGGGGCGCCGTACAGGTCGAGGGCGAGGCCGACGGTGGCACGGCGGCGGCCGACGTCGTCGTTGAGGTAGCCGTACAGCGGCTCGAAGCCGCGGTCGAGGTCGGGGGCGAGGGCGATGAGGAGGAGGGCGGTGTCGAGCGGGGTGAGGCGCAGGCGGGTCGCGAGGTCCGCAAGGGGGTCGGTGAAGTCGTCGGTGAGGTCGGGGAGTTCGGCCGGTTCCGGCTCGGGGCGCAGCAGGTGCCGTACCGCTTCCTCGGAGAGGTAGAGGCCGCGCAGCGGGTCGCCTGCCGTCGGGTCGTCGGC
Source organism: Streptomyces sp. NPDC058457 (assembly GCF_042720695.1). Lineage (NCBI taxonomy): Bacteria > Bacillati > Actinomycetota > Actinomycetes > Kitasatosporales > Streptomycetaceae > Streptomyces > Streptomyces sp. NPDC058457. Next base: position 175,926 of record NZ_JBHXLU010000006.1, read on the forward strand.
CGAGCGGTGGGCGACGAGGGCGGCGACCCGGTCGCGCAGCGCGGACAGCCGGGTGAGGAGCGGGGCGGCCGGTGCCAGGGGGACGTCCAGGGTCACGCCCGGCCCCTCCGGGCGGCCGTGGCCTCGGCGACCTGGCCGGGCCGGTGGGCCCGCTCCTCAAGCACCGGTGCGGTGTCGTCCAGCCCGTCGCGTACCCGCACGGCGGCGCCCTCGGTGACCGGCGGACCGGCGTCGTACTCGGGGTAGGCCGGGAACGGCGCCGTGATCACGACGTCCAGGGACGGCTTGAGCTCGCCGCCGAGCGCCGACCAGATCTCGGCGAGGGAGCGGGCCTCGGTCTGGATTCCGGCGCACGAGAGGGGCACCGTCAGGCCCAGTGCGCCCAGCGAGCCCGGCAGTTCGTTCGGATGGATCAGCTCGCGCGGGATCAGGGTCGCGAGCACGGCGCTGATCAGCCGGTGTTCGTCCTCGGGCCGCTTGGTCCACGCCGTCACCAGGTACGACAGCCGGAACCACCGCGGCGGCTGGCGGCGCTTGACCACGACGTCCCGGTCGTCACGGATGTCGACGTGCCCGCGCTGCCGCCGGTTCACGTCCTCGCGGATGTCGTACAGGTAGCTGTTGATCACGGGCCCGTTGCGGCGGGCCGACCAGTCGCGGGTCGGGGCGTCGAAGGAGACCTCGATGCCGGAGCCTTCCAGCGCACCGCCGGTCAGCAGGTTCCGCAGCACCTGGTCCACCTCGTGGATCACGCCGTACTCACCACCCCTCGGCCCTCACACCCCATCCTGCCCTCCGCCCTCGCCGCCCCCGCAGGCACGGCCGGGCAGACCGGCCTGCCCCGGAACCGGTGTCCGTTGCCCGTTCGGTCAGATGTAGCCTTCCCGGAGGGCATGGGCGACGGCGTGGGCCCGGTTGCGCAGATGCAGTCGGGTCGTCAGCCCGTGCATGACGTTCTTGACGGTGCGCTCGGAATAGGACAGCTTGCTGGCGATCTCAGCGGTGTCGAGCCCCTCGGCGACCAGCCGCAGTACGTCCACCTCGCGGGCGGACAGCCCGGAGACCGGGGCGCCCGGGCGGCCGGCAGCGCTGCGGTGCAGGGTGCCGACCTGGTTGATGAGCCGGCCGAGCAGGTCGGCGGGCAGGTCCCCGTCGCCCCGGGCGGCCGCGAGGACGGCCTGCACGATGCGGAGTTCGGTGGCCTCGTGGCGCCATACGATGGCCCCGACCCCGCACTCGATCACATCGAGCAGCTCGGTCTCGCGCAGCGCCCCGACCACGAGTACGGCCCGCGCCCCCTCGCTGCGCACCACCCGGCGCAGCCGGGTCAGTTCCGGTTCGTCGAGGCTGTCGCTGATGAGCAGCGCCACCGTTCCGGGCCCGGTCTCGGACTCCTCACGCACCTCGACCTCCGGGTGGCGCCGCAGCTGGCTGAGCGCGCCTTCGCGGGAGATCGGGTCCGGCGCGTACACCGCCACGGGCGTGCGGCCGACCGACGCGAATGAGCTGTTGCTGACCAACCGCTTCCCCTATGTCCACGTGCCCGTCGCCTCCGAGGGAACAGTGACGGGCGGTAGTACTCCAGCCTGCTGTGGCCAAAGGGGCAAGGACAATCGTGGAGCACCACGAGAAGGACCACGAGATGTTCGGGGGCCGGGTAGGGGGTGCGTGGGGCTGTGGGTGCGCTACGGGCCGGTGGGGGTCGTTCGCGCAGTTCCCCGCGCCCCCAAGATAGGTGGGTGCACTGGTCCCACCTGCTTGGGGGCGCGGGGAACTGCGCGACCAGCCACGACGCACCCGCAGCGGCCCCACAACCCCAGGCACCCCACCCAAATCCACAGCCACGTATCAAATGTGCAGCCCCTGCAACAAACCCACCGACCGCCCCCACCACCCCACAACCTCTCCCACTCCCACCCGCTCTAACCCCCCGAACCCACCAGCGCACCGCGAGGAGCCAGGCATGACCCAGCCGTCCCCTGAACTCGCCGACGCCATCCACCTGTTGGCGGAGGAAGCCGAGCGCACGCGGTCCGGCGGCGGCCGGCTCGTACTGCTCCGGGGCGCCACCGGAACCGGCCGCACCACCGTCCTGGAGGCCGCCGCCGAGCAGGCGGCCGCCCTCGGTCTGAAGGTCCTCCGGGCCCGCTGCTCGCCCGGCGACACCGCCATCTCCTTCGCGACGGTCCTGCAACTCCTCGGCCCGGTCCCGGAGTTCGCCGACCTCGCGGTGGACGGGGACGAGCGGGCCACCGCCGCCGGGCTCTGGCGGGTGCTGCGCGCCTACGCCGAGGACTCGCCCCTCCTCGTCGCCGTGGACGACGTCCACCTCGCCGACGCCCCCTCGCACCGCTGGCTCGTGGAGTCCGCCCGGCACATAGACCGGTTACCGATCCTCCTCGTCGTCAGCGAACGCAGCCAGTACGACCTCGATCCGCCGGCCCCCGGCTTCACCCACACCCTCCCGCCGGCGCTGGTCCGCACCCACACCCTCGCTCCCCTCGCCCCGGCGGCAGCCACCGCCCGGGTGCGGGCCAGGTTCCCCGACGCGTCCCGGCTCTGGACCGACGCCTGTGTGCACGCGGCGGCCGGCAGCCCCCTCCTGCTGGGCGCCCTCCTGGACGACCTCGACGAGAGCCGGCACCCGGACGTGCCCGAGACGACGGCCGCCCTCTACCCGGGCGCCTACCCGGCCGCCGTCCAGTGGTGGCTGGACAGTGCGGGACCGGCCACCACCGAAGTAGCCCGGGCCCTCGCCGTCCTTGAGGAGGACCCCGGCACCTGCCTGCCGGAGAACGAGATCACCCCGCTGCTCGCCGAACTCGCCGACGCCGACCCCACCCGGGTGGCCGGCTGGCTCACCGCCATGACCAACCTCGGCCTGCTCACCCTGGGCGCCGACGGCCGCCCCCACTTCCCGCACCCCCTGCTGCGCGACGCGGTCCTCACCGGCGTCCCGGCCGCCCGCCGCCGCACCGCCCACCGGGCGATCGCCGAGGCGATGCTGCACCAGGACGCCCCCGCCGAGGCCGTGGCCCGCCAGCTGCTCGCGACCGGCCCGGTGGACGCCCCCTGGGCGCTGCCCCTGCTCCAGGACGCGGCCGCCGTGGCCCTCCACGAGGACCGCGCCGAGGACGCCGTCGGCTATCTGCGCCGCGCCCTGGAGGAGCCCCTCTCCGACGACCACCGGCAGCGGCTGCTGACCGAGCTGGGCTCACTGGAGTACGCGGCGCCCCGCTCCTCCGCCGCGATCCCCCGTCTCGCCGAGGCGGTCCGGCTGCCCGCCGCCCCGCAGGACCGGGTGCGCGCGGCCGTCGCCCTCGGCACCGCGCTGACCGGCCGTGGCCGCACCCGCAAGGCCGTCGAACTGCTCCGCTCCGTGGACGTCGAACTGGACGGCCGCCCCGACCTGGTCCGCACCCTGCACACCGCCTCCGTGCTCCTGTCCGACCAGGACCAGGAGGTACGGCAGGAGGTCTACCGGCGGCTGTCCGAGACCGCCGACCGGTCCCCGGAGCTGGTCGGCACGGCCGGCCAGGCCCTGCTCGTACGGCACGCGGCCTCCGCCGGCCTCGCCTCGGCACGGGACGCCATGCGGCAGCTGCGCACCCTGCTCGCCGAGCCCGCCGACCCGCTCACCGAGTCGTTCCTCGTCGGTACGGCGGCCACGGTCGCCCAGTGGGCCGACGAACTCGACGAGGCGAGCCGGCTGGTGGACCGCGGCCTGGCCGGACAGCGCCCCGACCTGCTGCACCCCATGCACCAGGCCCTGCTCAACAGCCGTACGGACATCGCGGCGGCCCGCGCCGACTACGCCCTCCTGACCGCCGTCCCCGACACGGTCACCCCCAGCAACACCCACGCGCACACGCTCATCGCCCTCGTGGAGACCGGCCGTGTCGCACAGGCCTCGGTTCTCGTCGCCGGGATCGACCTGCGGGAGGCGCCGGACTCCTGGGAGCTGAACCGGTTCCTGTACGCGCGGGGCGTGGTGCGGGCCGCCGCCGGTGACGCGGCCGCGGCGCTGCACGACTTCCTGGAGTGCGGGCGCCGCCAGACGGCCCGTGAGGTGATCAGCCCGGTGGTCACGCCCTGGCGCACGGCCGCCGCCGAGTGCCGGCTGGCCCTGGACCGCCCGCTGGAGGCCATCGCCCTGGCCGAGGAGGAGCTGCGGCTGGCCCGGGTCTGGGGCACCCCGCGCACGGTCGGCCGGGCGCTGCGCGTCCTCGGTACGGCGACCGGCGGCCGCCGTGGCCTGGAGCTCGCCGAGGAGGCCGTACGGCTGCTCCGGGCCGGCGGCCCGGCCGGTACCGAGCCGGCCCTCGCCCTGATCGCGCTGGGCCGCCAGCTGACCGCCGCCGGTGAGGCGGCCCGCGCCCGCGACTGCCTGCGGGAGGCCGAGGAACACGCCGAACGACTCGGCGCGGTAGGGCTGTTGGACCTGACCGAGGGGATCCTGCGGAAAGGCGGCGCCCGCTCCCCCAGACGCCGTACGGGCGCCGCCTCCCTCACCGGCAGCGAGCGTCGGATCGCCGAACTCGCCGCCGAGGGCCGCACCAACGTGGAGATCGCGGCCCTGCTCCATCTGGCCCGCCGCACCGTGGAGACCCATCTCACGCACACCTACCGCAAGTTGGGCATCCGCCGCCGCACGGACCTGCGCCCGGCCCTGGATCAGACCGCCCCCCGCCCGTAACGGGGAAGGCCGGCCGCTCACCGGCGAGAGGCCCGCGCGGCGGAACCCCGACCATCCGCGCCCCCTCCCGCCCTCCCTGCCGGCTCTCCCCGTCCCCCCTCTTGGTACCGCCGTACGACCCGCCGCCCGGGGCGCGTTGCACACCCGGTGGGCGCGTCCTGGACACCACCCCGGTCACCGCGGGCGAGGAGCCGCTGGAGGACCTGCTCGAACAGGCCCTGTCCGGCGCGGTGACGACCAGCGAGGACTGGGACCGGCTCGCCGACGGGCTGTGCGCCCGCCCGGACGTGGTGCTGATGCCGTCCGGCACCTGGTACGGCCTCACCGAACGCCTCGTCGAGGAGATGGTGATCGCCGACGACCTGCCCTGGATGCTCCGCTTCGAGACCCTCAACCGCCTCCTCAACCATCCGCGCGGCGGCCGCACCGTAGTCCTCGCCTGCGCCGAGCTCGCCGCGGGCCGCTCCCGGGCGACGGCCACCGAGATCGTGTGCGCCCTGGACAACTGCGGCCATCCCGACGCCACCGACCGCGTCCTCGCCGAACTCACCTCCCCGAGCGTCCCGTTGGCCCACCGGGGCGCGGTGATGGCCTGCTTCCGCAAGGTCGGCTACCGGCACTTCGACCGCGGCCAGCTGCGCACCCTGGTCCGTGCCCTGCGCGACGCCTCCGGCGCGGGCCCGGTCGCCGACCAGGTCGACCCGCTGCGCCGCTGGCTGGCCCGCACCCACCCCGAGCACGCCCGCGGCCTGCTGGGCGGCGGGAGTCAGGCACCGCCCCAGGCGGACCCGGCGGCCGGACTGCTCACCCCGGCCGTCCGCCGGGTCACCGCCCCGGTGCGCGCCATCGAACCGGACCTGGTCCCGGACACCACCGTCGTGCACGCCCTGGTCGCCGAGACCCTCACCTCACCGGTCTTCGACGTCCGGCTGTACGCGGCGTTCCTGCTGGCGGCCACGCCCTACCGGGAGCCGCTGGCCGACGCGGTCGCCGTCGAGCTGACCCGGCCGTCGAGCGTCCGCCACGAGGAACTGGCGGTGCCCCTGCTGGAGGCGCTGCGGATCCTCGGCGACCGCAGGCACCGGGCGCTGCTGAAGGCACTCGCCGTACGGCCGGGCGTGCCGCGCCGCACGGCGTACGTGGCGGTGCGCGCGCTCGGCCATGTGGCGGCCGACGACGCGGACTCCGGTTTCCTGCGCACCGCCGTCGCCCACCACCACACCGCCTGGCGGCTCACCCGGGACCCGGTCAGCGCGGCCACCGTGGAGAGCCTGGTCTACGCCCTGGGCATGGCGGCCCGGGACGACCTGCTGGCGGAGATCCGGTCCGACCCGGGCTTCCTGCCGACGGCGCGTACGGCGGCCGCGGGCTGGCCGGCGATCCCGGGACACCGGCGGGCGAGCGCGCTGCGGTGAGCCGGTGCGCCGGTGCGCGTCAGGGGGCGAGCCAGTGGCCCGCCGCCGCGAGCAGCGCCCGTACGCCCGTCTCGATCGTCGGGTCGGGGGCGGGGGCGAAGTGCGGGGAGTGGTTGGAGGGGATCTGCGGGGGGATGCCGTCGCGGATGAGGGCCTCCAGGTCGACGCCCTCGTAGAGCTTGTGGTCGGCGCCGCCGACGAACCAGTAGACCGAGGGCACCCCCAGGGCCGTACCGAAGGCCCCGAAGTCCTCGCTGTTGGGCACCGGCGAGGTCAACTCGAAGGTGAGGCCGGGGAATTCGGCGGCCAGCGCGGCCTGGACGGAGGCGGTCGCCGCGGGGTCGTTGTGGGTGACCGGGAAGGAGTCGATGGGCTCGAACTCCGGTTCCTTCGGCGCGGCGGAGGCGGCGGACTCGGCCCGTACGATCCGCTCGACCGCCGCCAGCACCCGCTCCCGGACGGCCTCCGTGGCGGACCGTATGTTGATCTTCAGCTCGACGGTGTCCGGGATGATGTTCTCCTTCGTCCCGCCGTGGATCGAGCCGACCGTGACGACGGCCTGCTGGCCCGCGGCCACCTCCCGGGAGACGACCGTCTGAAGCCGCATCACCACGGCCGCGGCCAGCACCACCGGGTCGACGGTGGCCTCCGGCGTGGACCCGTGCCCGCCCCGCCCGAACAGCGTGACCCGCATGCTGTCGGCGCCCGCCATCAGCGCCCCCGCCCGGGTCCCGACCAGCCCGGCCGGCGCGGCCGCCACATGCTGGCCCAGGCACACGTCAGGCCGCGGGAACCGCTCGGCGAACCCGTCCGCGAGCATCTTCGGCGCCCCGCCGACCTCCTCGCCCGGCTGGAACACGGCGACCACCGTCCCCCGCCAGTCGTCCCGCACCGCGGCCAGCCGCCCGGTGGCCCCCAGCAGCCAGGCGACGTGCATGTCGTGCCCGCACGCGTGCATCACCCCGTCGGTCTTCGAGGCGTACGGCAGCCCGGTCTCCTCCCGGACCGGCAGCGCGTCCATGTCGGCCCGGAGCAGCACGACGGGCCCGTCCCCGTTGGCCAGCACCCCGACCACCCCGGTGCCGCCGACCCCCTCGGTGACCTCCCAGCCCTGCTCCCGCAGCCGCCCCGCGACGACGGCCGCGGTCCGCTCCTCCTGGAAGGACAGCTCCGGGTGCGTGTGCAGGTCCTCGTACAGCGCCCGCAGCTCGGGGAGCTCTTCGCTCAGGCCGGACAGGAGGGGGCTGGTGCTCATGGGGTCGTCTCCCGGGGTGTGTTCGTCACGTGGCTGCCGAGTCAAGGATCAGGATCGACCTCGTGACCGGACTTCGCACGTGAACACCGGAAAACGACGAACGGCCGTCGTTCGTCTGCGGCGCCGTCGTGGCTGGTCGCGCAGTTCCCCGCGCCCCTTTCGGGGCGCTGTGCCTCGCGCGCCGTCTTGTCGCCGTCGGCCTCCGCTCGGGACGATTCCCGCATGTTTGATGGAATCGGCGGGATCGACGGGCTCAAGAACCTGGCGGACAAGGCGAAGGACGTCGCCGAGGAGCACGGTGACGCGATCGGGACCGGCCTGGAGAAGGCGGGCGACCTGGTCGACGAACGGACCGACGGCAAGTACACCGAGCAGATCGACACCGGAGTCTCCAAGGCGCAGCAGCTGGTGCAGCGCCTTGGCGAGCAGGGCACCGAGAAACCGTGACGGCCGCTACGGCTGCGACTCGTCCGTGGTCGGACGGGTCCGGCCCGGCTCCGGCAACTCGCCCAGCTGGAGCCGGGCGTGCAGGACGTCACCGATGAACAGGTCGTAGATCAGCACCCCGATCACGGCGCCGATCAGCGGACCGACGATCGGGATCCAGAAGTAGTTGCTGAACCACGCCCCGTCCCCCGGGAACGCGAAGCTCTTCCACCCGGCGAACCAGGTGAGCAGCCGCGGCCCGAAGTCGCGGGCGGGATTGATGGCGTAGCCGGCGTTCGCGCCGTAGGACATGCCGATCGCGGCGACGGCGAGGCCGATGACGAACGGCCCAAGGTTGGACCCCACGGCCGTGTTGCGCAGGTCGATGACCGCGACGACGAACATGACGAGGAAGGCCGTACCGACGATCTGGTCGATCAGCGGCCCCCAGTTCCCGCCGTGGAAGTACGGCGCCGGGAAGGTGGCGAAGATCGAGAAGGTCGCCTCGGTGTGCCCGCCCACCTTCGGCGGTTTCGACGCGGCGTCGAACGCGTTGATCGCGTCGTGGTAGACGAGGTAGACCAGCGCCGCCCCGGCGAGGGCGCCGAGCACCTGCGCCAGCCAGAAGGGCAGCACCTTCACCCACGGGAACTTGCGGCGCACGGCGAACGCCAGTGTCACCGCCGGGTTCAGATGGGCGCCGCTGACGCCGCCGGCCACGTAGATGCCGAAGGTCACGGCCAGGGCCCAGCCCCAGGTGATCAGGAGCCAGTCACCGGCGGCGAGGAAGATGGTCGTCGGCGTCGCCGCGCGCCCGGACCCGGGCAGGGCCGCGACGGCCGTCGCCACGACACCGCAACCGAACGAGATGAGAACGAAGGTCCCGAGAAACTCTGCCAGGCACTCACCGAGCAGGCCTCCACGGCGTCTGAGCCGGGAGGGCTTGAGGAGAGGAGGTATTTCCACGGCCATCGCTGGCCCCCTTCAGCCATCGCTGGCTCCCTGCGGGGAGCAATCAGGCGAACACCATTTTGTCCCACAAATGATGTTCGCGCAGATCGACGCTTTTGCGCAGACGAGGCAGGGCGGCCGGGCGACGGCCGGTCAGCTCTCCAGGTCGTCGGCGTAGTGCCGGAACCCGTGCCGGTCGCGGTGCATCCCCCACAGCGTGTCGGCGAGCACGGCGGGGTCCTTGCGGGCGTGCCCGGCGACGATGGCCCCCGGGATGACCAGCTGCGCCACGTGGATCCCCTCCTCCGCGAGCCGGTCGTGCAGCAGATGCCCGTACGCGCTCTCGGCGGCGAAGGCGATGGAGGTCCCGGCCCGGTCGGGGTGCGGGATGACGGCCGTACCGCCGTTGACGAAGAGGATCGTCCCGCGTCCCAGTTCCCGCATCCCCGGCAGCACCTGCTGCACGGCGGCGACGGGCCCGTACACCGAGAACTCGACCGGCCCGAGCAGGTCCGCGTGGGTGGTCTCCAGGACGGGCAGCATGAAGTCCCGCTGCGGTACCGGGCTGTACTGCAGGATCTCGACGGTCCCGAGCTCCTCGGCGGCCCGCGCCAGCGCCCCCGCGAGGGCGAGCGGATCCCTGACGTCGGCGGAGAACCCGCGGGCCCGGACGCCCTCGGCGGCAAGCGTCCCGGCCAGGGCCCCGAGCCGCTCCCCGTCCCGCGCCAGCAGCGCCACCCCGTACCCCTCCCGCCCGAACCGCCGGGCGACGGCGGCCCCGAGCCCCGGCCCGGCCCCCACGATGGCGATACTGGTCACGGCGTTCTCCCGACGGCTGAGGTGGCGATGCGACGTGCACCTAGGTCCGTACCGCGCCACCCCCGACTTCACACGTACGCACCGGGTCCGCGCCTCCCGACGCCCGTCCTGGCAGGATGGCGGCATGGAACGTGTGCTTGGCATCGGCGGCTATTTCCTGCGCTCCGCCGACCCGGCGGCCCTGAGCGCGTGGTACCGCGACTGCCTGGGTCTGGACGCCGACGACAACGGTCTGTGGCAGCCGGCGGCCGGGCCGACGGTGTTCGCGGCCTTCGAGTCCGGGACCGACTACTTCGGCTCCCCCACCCAGCAGACCATGCTCAACTTCCGGGTCCGCGACCTGGACGCGATGCTCGCGCAACTGCGCGCCAAGGGCGCGGACGTCGCCGGCGAGACCCAGGACATGGAGGGCGTCGGCCGCTTCGGCTGGGTCACCGACCCCGAGGGCAACCGCATCGAACTGTGGCAGCCGGCCTGACAGCGGGGCGCGGCACACTGCCGTCGCGGAGGCCGATCACCGCCGAGGTCTTTCTGCCTGTTCTCGGCGCGAACTTGATGCTGTTCGGTGGCGTCGAGCAGCGCGTCACGGCTCTCTTCTGGCTGGGCAGTGTGCTGGTCGTGGCCGGCCTCGGCATGGAGGCCGTGTCCCTCTGGAGAGACACCGACGAAATGCCGACCGTCCGGTGACGAAATGAGGAGGCGTTGACGGCACGGGTGTGGCGTTGTGCGGCCGGCGTTCGATGCCTGACGTGCATGCGGATGGTCAGGGTTGCGAGGTTGAGTCGGACGGTTCGTAGATGTGGGCGATGTGCTCGGTGACCGTCCCGAGCAGTGCTGCTGCAGCAATGCCCTTGTGTCACATGGCCTGATCAAGATTGACGTCCTGAGAGGTGCCGCTGGAAGTCGATGTGGCGGAACTGGTACACAGCCCCCGCCTGTCGCAGGACGCCCCGCCGCTTATGGGCGTCGGCTAGGAAACTCATCAGACGCCAGGGCACACGCCCCGCCACCGCCAGCCTGATTCGCGCCACCAGGAACGTCAGCCACATTGACCGGGCGAGTCCAAGCATGAGGCCGATCGGGAGCAACCACGAGAACATGATCGCAACCCCGCCCGCGGTCTGCCCGAATCCGGTCTCTCTACCGAAGAGAAACAGGAGCAGATTAAAGAGCACGGCCGCGAGTGGGCCCGAGAGGCCGCCCAAGACCGTAAACGTCCAGAAGGTGCGCCGGTCGCGAGCCAGAACCGCCCCTGGCCCCACTGCCTTGTCCAGGTCAGGGTGTACCGGCCGGAGCCCGCCCAGGAGGGCAAAGGGGAGCGCAAGGATGATCCCAGCGATGATCCCGGGAGCGGGCCCCGCCTCCGTTGCGAACGCAAGCCCGAAAAGGAACCCGAAGAAGGCCCCGGCGGTGAGCCCGCAAGTGCGCCATGTTTTCCCTCTCCAGCTCCAGCCGATGCCTGAGCTCGGGTTTCTGTCTCCTGCTGTTGAGGCGATCACCGGGGCCACTACTGCCGACGCGATCGCTGGCAGTGGCGCGAACGCGAGTCCGTTCACAAAGCCGACCCACAGCGTGTACGCGAGGACGCTGGGGAGCCCACCCATCAGTGCGGCCGTGAGTCCAACCGAAAGCATCCGACCGTTTGGGAGAGCTTTGGGAAGTTGCCACCATGCGAGGTTGGGGGTGCTGTTCAGGGTGTACTGGAGGTGGCTGGCGAGGAAAGTGAGGGTGCGCTGGGCTTCGCGGACGCTCCAGCGTGTGGGGTGGTGAGGGTGGGGGCGGTAGGCGGCGGGGATGAAGGCCGCGAACAGATGGGTGTCGAGGTCCGGGCGGGTGGGGTAGCGGGCTTGGTCGAGAAGTTCATCGGGGTCGGGAAGTTCGGTGATCTGTTCGTCGGGGCGAGGGTTGTAGATGGTGCGGGCCAGGAACAGGCCGAGCGGGGTGCTCAGTGCCTCGGAGACCGGGGTGTCCTTGCCCATCGCAACCGTGACCCGTCTCCAACGGGCTGCGGCCTGGGTGCCAGAGCCTCCCGCGTCGCGCTCCAGGTAGGCGGTCGCTTTCGCGGCATCTAGAGGCAGTAGGCAGATGCCTGCCGCTCCATTCAGGAGCACACTGGTCCCTGATGGAGTGGTCAGGGCGCTGCGGTACTCAGTGGTGCGGCTGGAGAGCACCAGTGGCTGCCCGGCGGGCAGTACCTGGTTGATGGCATGCAGAGCCCTGGCACGCACGGCCTGGGGGAGTTCGTCCAGGCCGTCGAGGATGGGCAGGATCAGCCGCTGCTTGAGCAAGGCGTGAGCCTGGCTGCCGGTGACGCCCTGTGGGGGATTGGCGGGTACCGGGTCGCGTAGAGCAGGGTGGTCTTGCGTGAGTTCCTGGGCCAGCCATGTGTACAGGTCCTGCCGGGCCGGGTCCCAGGAGGCCAGTGGAAAGAGGACCGGAACGGGCCCGCCGGGAGAGCGGTGTTCGAGCAGGGCCAGGAGGAGGCGGATCAGCAGCATGGTCTTGCCGGCACCAGGCTCGCCCAGGACCACCAGGCGACGGGTGGGAACGCGGTCGAAGGCCTTGGTGATCTCGCCTCCCTCGCCGGCCAGCCCTCTGGGGCTGACAGCCCACGCGGAATCGGCTTCCGAGGACTGGCCAGGCCAGTCCCCGGCCAGCTCCCTCAAGTGCGGCCATGACTCGACCAGGTCCGCGTCGGCCGCGACCCACTCGACCGGCAGCGGGAAAGGGTCATTGAGGCGGCGCACCTGTGCCTCGGCCTCCCACTGTTGGCGCACTCCCTGGGCGAGTTGATCGGCCACCTCCTCCAGGTGGGCGGGCGCCGGCCGGCTCTTGCCGGAGCCGAGCACGGCGACCACTGCAGCAGGGAGCGCCAGCAGGCCGGTGAAGGCGGAGACGACAGTGACCAGATCATTGACCTGATGGCCTCGCGCGATGTACCACGCCAGGAATGTACCAACCATGACTACATACAGCGGTCCAACCCATTTCGGTACGCGTCTCACATGGTGATAATGCGGGACAGTGAGCGGCGTTCCCATGATTTGACGTCGTCGACACCGTCGGACCGGCAGGGAATCCGTCGACCCCATCGTGAGATCGCCATGCGAGGGAAACGCTGCAAAGCCCAGGCCGGCGAGTTCCGTCGGTAGCCCCTGGAGGGCGCGGAGAGCGAGCCGTCGAGCCGTTGACCCCACCGGGCCTCAATGCTCCGGTGGCCGGGCCTCGATCAGGTGTGCCGCGATGTCGTCCGCCCAGGTCCAGGGGAGGGGCGAGCCGGGATCCGGCCGCCCCTCCGCGTCGGCGGTCGCTCAGCTCACGGCGTACGCGTTGTACACCGTGGTCGTCGAGGTGTCGCCGTGGGTGTCGGTGACCGTCGAGCGCAGACCGACCCGGCCGCCGGAGCCGGGGTTGTGGACGGCGATGGTCCACTTGCCGCCGGACAGCTTCGCGGTGGTCGCGTTCCAGTGGGCTCCGTTGTCGGTGGTGTACCAGGCACGCACGGACTTCACAGCGTCCGACAGCTGACGGATCGTGCCGTCATCCGTGCCGAGGCGCTGCATGCCCAGGTCGACGGTCGTGGTCGACCCGGCGACCGCCTGGTTCCTGCTGTTCAGCGCCTCCGGCCAGAACCGGGTGATGTAGTTGCGGATCTGCTGGTTCTTGCCCGCGTCCGCGTAGAAGTGCAGGGAGAGGCTGGCGGAGGTCGACAGCGAGCCGGACGGCAGGCCGCCGCGGTGGCCGGTCTCCGTGAGCGTGTACCAACCCGACCCGGGGATCCGCGGATGAGCGCCGATCTCGTGCGAGGGGCCGAACGTGTGCGAGTAGAGCGTCTTGCCCGCGTGGGTCAGCTTCACGGTGCCGGAGGCCAGAACCCCGCCCGCCGTGAACTTGGGGTCGGCGAACAGGTTGTCGTCCCCGAAGTACAGCTGGTGGTACCAGGTGTACGGCAGCCGCCCGCCGGGGCCCCAGACCGCGTGGCCGAGGGAGAGCGAGGTCGTCTTGCCGGCCGCGTACTTGCGGGACCCGCTGGAGATGAGGTCGTGGCCCTGCTGGCCCACGTCCCACTGGCCGGCCGGGACGTGGACGCCGAAGGAGTCGGGCAGGTCACGCTGGAAGTCGAGGATGCTCGTGGACCACGAGCAGGTGTCGCCGCCCGTCGGCTCGCCGTTGAACGAGAACCACGCCTGGCCGCTGTCGGGGCCGGAACGGGCGGACACCTTGAGGGTGGTCAGCCCGGACTTCCCGAGTTTCGCGGACACCCCGGACGGCACACCGCGGCGGTGCGTGGCGGACGCCAGCCAGAAGTCGCCGCCGCTCGTCGACCGCGGCTGGTACGTGGTGCCGTAGGACAGCTCGTACGCCGTGCTGGTGTTCGGGATGGCGTAGAGGTCGCCCGCCGATGCCGAGATGCTCATCTCGGCAGGGCTGTCGTCGGTGGTGCAGACGGCCGCGCTGACCGTGTGGTCGTATCCGCTGCCCGGGCCGGGACTGAGCGAGACCTTGACCGCACGCCCCTTCCGGCCGTCGAACGTGGTCGTCGTGGCCCCGGAGACCCGCACGCTGTGGCCGCCGACGACGGCGTCCTCGCTGTTGCCGCCGACGAAGGACGTGGCGAGCTCGTAACTGCCGTTGGGCAGCGACGTTTTCTTGTTGCCCTCGATGTAACGGAAGTCGTTCGTCTTCGTGTTGTAGACCGCCACCTGTGCGTAGACCGGCTTGCCGCTCCGGTCCAGCGTCCTGACGGTGAGCGATCCCTTGGTCGCGGCCGACGCGGTCGACGCGCCTGCCAGAAGGAGCGGCACAAGTACGGTGACGACACTCGCGGCCGCTGTGATTCGCCGCATCAGACCCCCCATAGGTACGCGACAAAAGCGAGTCACCTTAGCCCACCGGGAACACCCTCCCCGTGACCACCCCTCAGCGGCGACGCCCGAAGCCTCCGCCCGGCCCGCGCCGCCCACCAGGGGTGGGTCTCACCTCGAAGGACTCTCACCGTCACCCATGTGACAGAGGCAACCACAGCGGTGCTGCAACAGAATCCCGCGCGCGAAAGGCAGCGGTACCTCGTCGGTCTGACGGCAGTGGGCGTGAAGGTCCTGATAGCCGGGCAGGGCGGCCAGCGCGCACTCGGGCGAACTTGATGCCTGGGCGGGGACTCGAACGGTCATGGAGTGGCCCTCACCCGCCACCGGGAGCGGCTCGCCGCCTTCGGCTCTCTGCGACACGGAGGGCGCCCCGAAGCGCTTCGGTCAGGCATTCGGCGAGGAAGCGCCGGAGAGGTGCCCGCGCCGGCCGAGGTGGCGCGGCTGCTCGGAATCCCGGAGGACGAGCCGGTCGTCGTACGCCGTCGGCTGATCCTCCTCGACGACGAGCCGAACGAACTGACCGACACCTACTACCCGACCGGCATCGCCCGGGGTACCGGACTGGCGGCTACGGCCAGGATCTCCGGTGGAGCCGTCAGCCTGCTGGCGCGGCTGGGGCATGTCGGCGCACTGGCCCGTGAGGACGTGACGGCAACTCTCCCCGACGCGGAGGAGCAGAAGATCCTGCTGATCACACCGACGGACCCGGTCCTGCGGCTCACCCGGCTGACCCTGGACCGCGACGACCGGCCGATCCAGGTCGACCGTATGGTGATGCCCGCGCAACGGCAGCAGTTGCGCTACGAGATCAGGATCGGATGACCGTGCCGAAGGCAGAACCGGACGCCCACGACCGCCGCTCACTGCACGAGCGGATCGCGGCAGACCTGCGCGACGACGTCATGAGCGGCGAACTGCCGCCGGGCTCCAACCTGCCTTCCACCGCACAGCTCAGGACCCGTTTCGATGCCTCCAACGCCACCGTCCAGAAGGCGCTCCAGCTCCTCAAGGAGGAGGGTCTGGTGGTGGGCCGGGCGGGCGCGGCGGTGACGGTGCGCGAACACCGGCAACGTACGATCCGCCCGGCCGCCTCCCTGACACCGCCCATGGCAGGGGAGCCATACCCTTGGCTCTCCGAGGCCGCCGAGTGCGGCGTGACCGCCCGCATCACCCTCCTTGAGGTGGCGGAGACCCGTCCGCCCGCAGATGTCCGCACCGCTCTCGGCCTCCCCAAGGACGCGCTTGCCCTCCTCCGGCACCAGCTCGTTCTCATCGACGACGAACCGGCCGAACTGGTCAGGTCCTACTACCCGTTGGACATCGCCCGGGGCACGCCGCTGGCAGACCGTCGCAGGATCAAGGGCGGAACTCCAGCACTCCTCGCGGAGCTTGGTCATCCGCCCCGTCACAGTGTCGACCGGGTCTCGGCCCGCGTTCCCACCCAGGAACAGTTCCAGCTCCTCCGCCTGCCCAGCAGCCTGCCGGTCCTGTGCACCCTCCGCGTCGTCCACGCAGAGAACGGCCGGCCCGTCGAGGTCACGGCCATGGTGAAGGCGGGGCATCTCTACGAAGTGCAGTACGAGTTCACCACCTGAAGGCAGGGCGCGGCACACTGCCGTCATGCGGATAGCGATGGCGTTGATGGTGCTGGTGCTCGTGCTCGGGTCGGTCTCCGCGGTCGGCCATGCCCGCAAGGGCCGGTGGGGGAAGGCCGCCGAGGTCTTTCTGCCTGTTCTCGGCGCGAACTTGATGCTGTTCGGTGGCGTCGAGCGGCACATCACGGTGTTCGTCTGGCTGGGCATCCTGCTGGTCGTGACCGGCCTGGGCATCGAGGGCCTGTCCCTCTGGCGGGCCCGGGCCGCGGAGCAGCGGCAGCAGGCGGGCGAATGACCGTGCCGGGGGTCAGTCCTCCGGCGGCAGGCCCTCGATCAGGCGCTCCGCGATGTCGTCCGCCCAGGTCTGGGCCCAGTGACGGAGGGCGGCGATCGCCTGGTCGTCGAGGCCGAGTGCCGAGAACTCCCGGTCGTCGATCCAGTCCGTGCCGGTCAGGCGGGACTGGAGGTCGGTGAGGTCGAAGGTGTCCCGGGCGTGGCGGCGGCCCAGTTCTTCCAGGCCGGGGAGGGTCCAGCGGTCCGCGGCGGCGTGCACGATCAGGAGGTCGCGGGGCAGACCGCGGTCGGTCAGCGCCCAGACCCGCATGCCGACCACGTCTTCGAGGGCGAGGGTCGGGCCGAGTTCCGTCTGGACCGGTGGGTGCCAGAGGGCCTCCTTGAGGAGGTCGACCTCGCCTTCCTCCTCCACGACCGCCTCGGTCACGACGAGCTGGGCGGAGAGCGGGTCCGTCTCGCGGGCGGCGACACGCCAGCCGCGTTCCCGGAGGCCGGCCGCGACCGCTGCGGCGATCGTCCGCATGGGCTCCGGGTTCTGCGTGGCCACCTCCACGGTCCGGCCGGGGCGGTCGAACAGGCCATGGGCCTGGGCCGCGTAGTCACCGGTCAGCGCCAATGGATAGGGGGTGCCGACGAACAGGAGATCGGCGAGCAGACGCCGGTGCAGATCGGTGACCTTCACGCAGCGGCCCGGGTCCCGTACGGAAGCTCGGGAAACGTGCGCAGGCGCGGTTGATCGAGGTCGGACTCGGTCGGACCGGACCAGGCCAGGCGCAGCGGCAACCGCACCCTGCCGTGCGACGGGCCGCAGAGCTCGGAGAGCTCCCCCGGCAGTCGGCGGGCGAATTTCGCGCGACGGAGTTCGCAGACCGAGGACGGTGCCATGGCTCGATTATGGCCGGTCCCGCCTGCCCGTGGAGGCCGTCCCGCGCCGGGGCGAGCCGTGCCGCGGGGGCCGTCGGCTGAGCTGCGGCGGCCCCACAGCCGGCGGCCCACAGCCGGCGGCCCGCGCAACCGGCGGCCCCCGCGGCCGGCGTCACAGGTGGCTGCGGCACACTCCGCCCATGGAGTCCACCCAGCCGCCGCCGTCCGCCTGCTGCGCGCCCTCCGCCCCAGCGCACCTGCCGGTACGGCCCCTCCCCGCCCCCGGCGGCACCGCCCCCGAGCGCACCGGCATGGTCGCGCTGCCCGGCGGTGAGTTCCTGATGGGCGCCGAGGACGCCGACGGCTTTCCGTCGGACGGGGAGGGGCCGGTGCGGACCGTGCGCGTGGCGCCGTTCCGGATCGACGCCTGTGCCGTGAGCAACGACGAGTACGCCGCGTTCGTCGCCGACACCGGCCACGTCACCGACGCCGAACGGCTGGGCTGGTCGTACGTCTTCGCCGGGTTCCTGCCCGCCGCGCTGCGCCGCGGTGCTCCCCGGCCGCCGGAGACGCCCTGGTGGTGTGCGGTCGCGGGGGCCGCCTGGAACGAGCCGGCCGGACCGGGCAGCGGGCTCGACGGGCTCGGCCGCCATCCCGTCGTCCACGTCTCCTGGTACGACGCCGCCGCCTACGCCTCCTGGGCCGACAAGCGGCTGCCCACCGAGGCGGAGTGGGAGTACGCGGCCCGGGGCGGTCTGGAGCAGGCGCGTTACCCGTGGGGGGACGAGCTGGACCCGGACGGCGAGTACCGGTGCAACATCTGGCGCGGAACCTTCCCCACCCGCAACACCGCCGCCGACGGCTACCGGGGCACCGCCCCCGTCGACGCCTTCGCGCCCAACGGGTACGGCCTGTACAACACCTCCGGCAACGTGTGGGAGTGGTGCGCCGACCCGTGGTCGGACGGGCCCGGCGGCGCCCGCGTCATCCGCGGCGGCTCCCACCTCTGCCACGCCTCCTACTGCAACCGCTACCGGGTCGCCGCCCGCACCGCCAACACCCCCGACAGCTCCACCGGCCACACCGGCTTCCGCTGCGCCCGCGACGCGGGGTGAACCAAGGGACCCGTGGTCACTCGCCGACGGGACCGATGAACGACCCGGGGTGCGTCGCGCCGTCCTGGAGCACCACGGCACCGCCGTGCCAGGGCAGGTCGAACGACGTGCGCTGGTTCGGCGCGGTGACGACGACCGTGGTCGGCGTGAAGTCACTGGAGTCGCCCTGCGCCGGCACCAGGAAGGTGATCGCGAAGTTGGTGGAGGCGCCGTTCGCCAGGGTGACCCGCTTCGGGGTGGCGTTCGTGCGCGGGAGCGACCACTTCTGACCGCTGTTGACCAGGTCGACGCCCGGGAAGCCGTACATCGTGCAGGAGTGGCCGCTCTTGTTGGTGAACGCCACGACCGCGTGCTTCTGCTGGCCGGTGCCGCTGCCCGAGTCGGCCCAGGAGTAGCCGAGCTGGGAGGCCTGGCAGGCGGGCACCGAGCCGGCGGCGGAGGAACCGCCGGAGGAGCTGCCCCCGGAAGCGGACGAACCACCGGACGTCGACGAGGACGAGCCCGAGGTGCTCCCGCTCCCGCTGCTCCCCGTGCCGGAGGAACCGCTGCCGGAGCCGCCCGTCGAGCCGTTCGCCGTCGTGGAGTCGCCGGCGGCCGGGGCCGCCGTACCGCCGTCGGCGCTGACGGAGCCGCTCGCGGTGCCGTTGCACGCGGTCAGCAGGGCCAGCAGCGCGGCGGCTCCGGTCACGGCGACAGCGGTCTTGCGGACGTTCGTGCGACGGTTGCGAAGCTTCGACATGGGATCCCCCAGCGGCGGTGTCCTTCCCGGCTCTCTGCCGGACACCCCTTTCGATGCGGCTCCGGGACGGGAAGTTCGGAGATCACCGTCACGGACCCGTCGTGTTCGTGTCACGGCCGCTGTTACAGACGCGGCCGCTCACGCCATCCAGAAGAAGACCGCCGTCATCCGCTTCTCCTCCAGCGTCTTCCCGGCGTAACCGGTCGCGCTGTGCACGAGGTTGGCGCTGTAGAGGAGCAGCCGGTTGTACTTGTGCGGGACGCGCACGTCCTCCTCGAAGTGGTCGCCCGGCACGAACCGGGTCCCGAGCGCCTCGACGAGGTTGTTGTGCGGGGCCTGCACGATGTTGCCGCCGAGCCGGCCGCCGGGCAGCGACTGGCGGTAGAACGCGGTACCGCAGTCCTTGGCCACCCCGGGGTTGAGGTACAGCACCGCCGCGTACCGGCACAGCGACCGCGAGTCGGTGTGCGGGCGCGGCTCGCTCTCGCCCTCGCCGACCACCTGGACGCAGTTGTGGTTGAGGGTGCCGCCGCCGGGCGCCTGCTGCACCCACAGCTTCCCGGCCCCGGTCGCCTTCTTCACCAGCTCTTCCACGACCGCGAGTTCGGCGGGTTCCAGGCCGGGCATGGTGCGCAGTCCGGGCCAGGTCTCCGAGGTGTACGGGTATCCCCGGACCCAGTCGTCCTTGGCCAGGCACCGCTCCCGTACGGCGTCCACGTCCGGCAGGACGTCGTCGAACACCCAGTAGTCGCGGCCCTTGGTGGGCTTGCGGTAGGGCAGTACGGGCAGGGCGGGGCGCGCGGCGGGACCCCGCGGGGCCGCTCCGTTGGGCAGCCGGGGGACTCGGGGGGATGAGTGTGGGGGCATGCGGCGAAGCCTGCCCCCGACTTTGTCATGACCACTCTCACCAGAGAAAACCATCACCTTCTCCTGGCCAAGACATGGCAAGTCGGCACCCCGGGCAGAGCCGAGCCTCACAAGTTCTTTACCAAATCAAAAGGTTCCTCGCGCTTCCCCGTCCGTATTCCTCTGCGAACCGACCCCGCCTCTAGCGGGACCCCCGACCAAACAGGAGACACCGGTGCGCTTTTCGCGGAACGCGACGGGAACGCTGTTTGTTGGCGGAGCCCTGAGCTTCACCCTCGCGGCACTCGCCTACCCGAGCATGCTGGGGCTGAACACCGTGTCGAGCGATCCCACCCGCGTGATCGCCAACACCCAGTGGGGGCCCCTCACCGAGGCCGACCGGGACTTCGTGGTGAAGGTGCGGGCGGCCGGCCTGTGGGAGTACCCGGTGGGTCAACTCGGCGTGAAGAAGGGCCAGTCCCAGGCCGTGATCACGGCCAGCCAGCACCTGATCGACGGGCACTCGGCGCTGGACACCACCGACCGCAAGGTCGCCCAGATGCTCAACATCACCATCCCGAACCTGCCGAGCCCACAGCAGCAGGGGTTCGTCAACACGCTGACGGCGGACACCGGCAAGCAGTTCGACACCGACTTCGCCAACATCCTGCGCGTGACGCACGGTTCGATCTTCAACACGGTGGCGAAGATCCGGTCCACCACCGAGAACACGCTGGTGCGGGCCCTCGCCGACCAGGCCAACGACACGGTCCTCGACCACATCACGGTGATGGAGAAGACCGGCCTGGTCGACTTCGGCACCGTGCTCTTCCAGGAGACGACCCCGCCGAAGCTGCCCGCCTCGGACCTGACCCCGCCGCCCCCCGCGGCCGGTCAGCCCGAGGTGGTCCTCACCCCGCCGGCGAACGCCACCTCGACCCCGGTGGACCTCGACGGCCTCACCGGGGCGAGCAGCGGGACGGGTACCGGCACGGGCACGGGCACGGGTACCGGCACAGGAACCGGGACCGGGACGAACACCGGAACGGGCACCCAGACCACCGCGGTGAACGTGACCCCGGGCGCCACCCCCACCGCCGGCTGAGTCACGTCAAGCGCCCAGCCACACCGTGGTGTCGGGCGGCAGCGTGCCGTCATGCGGCAACGGCACGCTCGCCAGCAGCACTTCGCCCGGCGGCAGCGGCACCGGCGCGTCCGACACGTTCGTGACGCACCGCCAGCCCTCCGTCCGGGCGAAGTGCAGCACGCCTGTCGGCGCCTCCGCCCAGGTCAGCGCCTCGCCGTCAAGGAGTTTGCGGCGCAGCCGCAGTGCGGTGCGGTAGAGCTCCAGGGTGGAGCCCGCGGCACCGGCCTGCGCCTCGACGGCGTACGACGCGAACCACTCCGGCTGCGGCAGCCAGGCACCGCCGGACCCGAAGCCGTACGACGGACCGTCCGTCGTCCACGGCAGCGGCACCCGGCATCCGTCGCGGCCCTTGCGGGCATGGCCCGTCTGTTCCCAGATCGGGTCCTGGAGGACGGAGACGGGCAGGTCGGCGGCCTCGGGCAGGCCGAGTTCCTCGCCCTGGTAGACGTACGAGGACCCGGGCAGCGCGAGCATGAGGAGGGTGGCGGCGCGGGCGCGCCTCAGGCCATGGGAGACATCGACGCCCGGCGCGCGGCCGCCGGACAGCAGCCAGGCGTTCTCGTCCGTGCCCGGCGGGAGCATCAGCCGGGAGGCGTGCCGTACGACGTCGTGGTTGGAGAGCACCCAGGTGGCGGAGGCGCCGGCCGCGCGGGCGGTGGCGAGCGAGCCGGTGATGACCTCGCGGAGCGCCTCGGCGTCCCAGGGGGTCTGGAGGTACTCGAAGTTGAAGGCCTGGCCGAGTTCGTCCGGGCGGGCGTACAGCGCCCGCCGCGCGTCCGGTACCCAGGCCTCGGCGACGGCCGTGCGGGGCGGGCTGTAGCCGTCGAAGATCTTGCGCCAGTCGCGGTAGATCTCGTGCACCTCGTCGCGGTCCCAGTAGGGGTGGGTGCCGGGCACGACGCGCTCCAGCGCCTCCTCACCGGTCGGGCCGAGCTCCGCGACGTCCCGCAGCGGTTCGGCAAGGTCCTTCACCAGGGCGTGGGCCACGTCGACGCGGAAGCCGTCCACGCCCCGGTCGGACCAGAAGCGCAGGGTGGTGCGGAAGTCGGCGCGGACCTCCTCGTGCTCCCAGTTCAGGTCGGGCTGCTCGGGGGCGAAGAGGTGCAGGTACCAGTCGCCGTCCGGGACCCGGCGCCAGGCGCTGCCGCCGAACACCGACTGCCAGTCGGAGGGCGGGAGTTCGCCGTGCGCACCGCGGCCGGGCCGGAAGACGTAGCGGTCCCGGGCCGCGGAGCCGGGGCCGGACAGCAGCGCCTCCCGGAACCAGGGGTGCAGGCGCGAGGTGTGGTTCGGGACGATGTCGACGATCACCTTCAGGCCCAGCCGGTGCGCCTCGGCGGTCATCGCGTCGAAGTCGTCCAGGGTGCCGAGGCGCGGGTCGACGTTCCGGTGGTCGGCGACGTCGTAGCCGCCGTCGGCGAGCTCGGACGGGTAGAACGGGCTGAGCCACAGGGCGTCCACGCCGAGCGCGCCCAGATGGGACAGCCGCTCGGTGATGCCCTTGAGGTCACCGAGCCCGTCGCCGTCCGCGTCGGCGAAGCTGCGCGGATACACCTGGTAGATCACGGCCTGACGCCACCAGTCGGGATTCCTGGAGGAGAGGTCGACCACGCGCGTTCCTTCCTTTCGGACGGGGAGAGACCAACCAGAAGCCTGTCCATAATGCCGAGAAAGGGAACCTTCACACCGCACGGAGGGGATCATTCCCCGTGTGAGGGAGTTGTGGTGAACTCCCAACGGACCTTGAATCACGGCAGGTTGACAGGGTTCGGCGCGCCGAACCACCATGGGCGCACGCTGTGGCGCATGTGACCAATGGGCCCAGTGTTTCTTCGCATTCCGCGAGCATTCACGATGGGATATCCATGTCCATAGCCAGACATGTCACCGCGCGTCGCCTGCTGGGGACGGGCGTCGCTTCGTTCGCCCTGTGTGCCGCCTCCGTCGCCGGCGCGTCCGGCGCCTGGGCGAACAGCACCCCCGGCGGTGACGGCTGGAAGTCCGGCGGCCACTACAGCCCCGGCACCGGCGCCGGCACGGAGACCGGTACGGACAAGTGCCAGTTCTCGATCGACGGCTCCAACTTCTTCGACTCGGTGAAGGTCGACGACCAGAACCTGAAGGTCACCGACGACGGCAAGGTCCACATCAAGGTCCGCGCCGCCGCCGACGCCGCTTCCTGCACGGCCTCGCTCGCCTCCTACATCGCCCACGGCTCCTCCTTCGCCACCTCGGGCCAGCAGATCTTCGTCGACTTCGACTCGGTGACGGTCAAGCAGGGCCAGACCGACTCCCTCGACATCGCGGTCCCGGACGCCGGCTGCTTCGCGCAGATCGACCTCTACCGCGGCGCGACGAAGTTCGACGGGAACAAGGACGCCAACGACGGCTTCGAGCACGGCGACCTGCCGGCCGGCCCGGACCACCCGGTCATCAAGGACAAGCTGATCGCGTCCTGGAACGGCGGTACGAAGGACTGCTCGACGACCGAGTCGTCCTCGCCGTCCCCGTCGCCCTCCGCCTCCGAGTCGGAGTCCACCCCGGCCACCCCGCCGCCCGCCGAGACCACCACCCCGGCGCCCTCGGAGAGCTCGGTGACCGGCACGGCCTCCGCGTCCCCCTCCCCGTCCGAGTCGACGACCTCCCCGGTGTCGGCCCCGAGCACCAACTCCGGCGGTGGCGGCGACCTGGCCCACACCGGCGCCAGCTCCAGCACCGGTTACATCGCCGGCGGCGCGGCCCTGCTGCTGGCCGGCGGCGGCGCGATCGTCGTCGCGACCCGGCGCCGCAGGGCGACCATGGCCTGATCCCATCGGGTACGTACGCCCCGGCCGTCGGTGACGGCCGGGGCGTACGCGTCTGTGGCCGGGGCCGGTGCTCGGCTCACCTGCCGAAGTACGCGTCGTACACGGTGACCGCCGACGCGTTGCCCTTCCTGTCGGTGATCCGGTACCTGAAGGACACCGACCTGCCCTTCGCCGGGTTCTTGTAGGTGATGCGGCCACGGCTGACGGTGAGCTTCGTCCAGTGCCCGCCGCCGTCGTAGGAGACCCATACCGCGAGGGACCCGAGGTTCCTGCCGGCCGCCGAGCCCTGGACGGTCACCGGGACGGTGACCTTGCGGCGGGCCGGGGCATGGCCGGTGAGGTCGGTCTGCGCGGCGATCCGCAGGGCGGAGGCCGGCAGGGCGGTCGGCCCCGAGGTCTTCTTCGAGGTGAAGGTCCAGGTGGCGTCGATGCGCGAGGAAGTCCTCGCCACGCCCGCCGGGCGCCGCACGGAGGTGGAGAGCCGGTAGGCCGCCTGCGCGGCCGGCACCTTGAACACCTCCAGGCCGTACAGCGGGTCGGTGTTGCTGCCGACCTTGGTGCCGCCGCGGAAGAGGGTGGTGCGCACCGAGGAGAAGTCGGAGGAACCGGCGTGGCCGGCGCCGTCGGAGAACAGCGGGATGTCGCCGGAGATCTCGTTGCCGTCGCGCCCCAGGCCGTAGTCGGCGGTGAGCAGGGGGGCGATCACCGCGGTGTTGAACGTGGTGGTGTAGGTCCGGCCGCCCTGGTAGGTCCGCCCGGCGCCGGAGGTGTAGTGGGCCGCGCTGACCGGATAGCCGTACTCGTCGGGCTCGGCCGCGTACTGGTCGAAGCTCGCCGTCCAGAAGACGCCGCTCCCCGCGGACAGGTGCAGGGTGCGGGTGCCCGGCAGCCGTTGCGTGACCGGCTGGGTGACGCCGGTGCCGTCCGGGGTCTCCGCCAGCAGGGTGACCGCGCCGGTGCGGCCGGGCACGGAGCTGCCGAGGCGGGCCCTGACGGTGGCCAGCGCGCTCGCCGGATAGTGCTTGGTGAGCGCCTTGAACGTGGTCGGTTCGGCGGTGGTGAAGATGTCGTACTCGCTGCCCGCACCCCGCGTCCACTGGCCGGTCCACCGCTCGGTGAGGCCCTGGACGGCCGTGCCGAGGTGGGCGACGCGCAGGTCGGCGAACGAGGTGGCGTGGACGGAGAAGTCGGCGATCGCGTCGGCGTACTGGTAGCCGACACCGGCGTCCGACGACTTGGCGGCGCCGTCCGGGACCGTGATGTCCGAGGCCCTTGTCCGGTTCAGGTCCACGGTGACGCCGACGTCCTTGGTGACGTTCAGCACGGGCTGAGACAGCCAGTCGATGCCGCCCTCGTCCGAGGTCAGGCTCTTCAGGTTGACGGAGTCGAGGACGTACCTGCCCTTGGGCACCCGCATGGTCACCGTGTCGTCCGTGCTCTGCGAGCTGTAGTCCAGCCCCTCGCCGACCCCGGAGTAGCCGGTCAGGGTGGTGAGGTGCACCGGGGACTGTCCGGCCCGGTTCACGAACTTCAGTGTCACGTCGTACGACTGCACCTCCCGCTGCACGCCGACGGTGGTCCGGACGGTCCGGCCGCCGCCGGTCGCGACCACGTACCCGGAGCAGGCGCCGTCGACCGTGCCCACCTTGGTGTTCACGGTGACGCCGACCGAGGCCGTACCGCCCGCCGGGACGGTCACCGAGGTGGCGCCGAGGGTCAGGAATCCGGCCGGGGCCTTGCCGCCGTCGGGGTCGAGGGCCGTCGAGGTCAGCTTCAAAGTGACCGCAGTGGTACCGGTGTTGCGGTAGGTCAGCTGCTTGGTGACCGGGGTGTCGTCGGTGTGCGGCCACCGCTGGATGCCGTACGACAGGGACGGCTGCTCGGCGAACACGGTCTGCGTGATGGCCTGGTCGACCTGGATCCGCCCGGTGCCCTGCTGGTACGGCGTGTAGTCGCCCGCCTTGGCCGAACCCATCAGCACCGCCTTGAGCTGCGCGTACCCCCAGTCCGGGTGCTCCTGCTTGAGGATGGCCGCGGCGCCCGCGACATGCGGGGTCGCCATCGACGTACCGGAGATGGTCAGGTAACCGGGCGGGTTCTCCCCTTCCTCCTTGTCGATGGTGCTGCCCGGGGCCGCGGCGGCGGTGATGTCCACCCCGGGCGCGGTGACGTCAGGCTTCACGGAGCCGTCGTAGACGGGGCCGGTGGAGGAGAAGTCGGCCAGCTTGTCCTTGCCGTCGACAGCTCCGACGGAGAGCGCGTCGGCCGCGCTGGACGGCGAACCGACCGTGCCCGCGCCGAACTCCCCGTCGTTGCCGGCGGCGACCGCGAACAGGATGCCCTTCTCCTCGGACAGCTTGTTCACCTCGGCCTCGACCGGGTCGGTGCCCGGGGTGTCGGTGGAGCCCAGGCTCATGTTGACGATGTCGGCGCCCCGGTCGGCGGCCCACTCCATGCCGGCGATGATGGCGGAGTCGTCGCCGCTGCCGTCGTCGCCCATCACCTTGCCGTTGAGCAGCTCGGCGCCCGGCGCGACCCCGGTGAACCTGCCCCCCGAACCGGCGCCGGTACCGGCCGCGGTGGACGCGACGTGCGTGCCGTGGCCCTGGTGGTCGTCGGCGTCGGCGGAGGCGGAGAAGTTCTTCGCCGCGATCACCTGGCCCTTGAGGTCCGGGTGGTCGGCGTCGATGCCGGTGTCCAGCACCGCGATCTTCACGCCCTTGCCGGTGTACCCGGCCTTCCAGGCCGTGGGCGCGCCGATCTGCGGCCCGGACCTGTCGTCGCTGACCTTGCGGACGGCGTCCAGCCAGACGTGTGCGACGCCCGGGGCGGCCCTGCCGCCTTTCGTCACCGCGTCCCAGAGCCTGCCGGGGTCCTGCTCCGGCGCCCGGACCGCCTGCGCGTCCAGGGACCTCAGGGTACGGCGCACGGTGGCCGCGTCCTCGACGTCGGCGCGGGCGGCCGCGGCCGCGCCCCGGTATCCGACGATGACCTTGAGACCGTTCTTCTGGTCCGCCCGCTCCTTGTTCAACTCGGTGACGTCGAACAGCCGTTGGTCCAGTTTCCCGGCGGCGACCAGGGCGGCCGCGTCGGTGGGCACGACCAGGGTGTGGCCGCCGACGGTACGGGTCTGTACGGGCACGTGCTCCCGGCCCTCGGCGTGCTGCACACCGAGGACCCTGCCCCGGGCGTCCACGGTGACCCGGTCGCCGGTGATGAGGGTGACGCTGTGGGCCCCGGCTTCGACGGACGCGGGGCGGCGTGAAGTGTTCGCGGTGACCGTGGCAGTGGCCGTGGTGGCGGTGGCGGCTGTGGCGGTGGCGGCGGCCTGGGTGAGGGCCAGGCCGGCCATGGCCGTCGTGGTCGTCAGCGCCAGGCAGGCGCGTGTCAGGCTTCTCTTCCTCGGCATGGTTCCCCCCGGGACGTCGTGCCGGTCCGTCTCTCGCTCACCATGAGGCGTGCCGCAGCGCGCGGGTTCCCCAACTCCTGTTCGGTTACGAACAGTTGACGATCGGGATCGGCCCGGTACCAAAGGCCGCGCACAGCTTCGCGGCGGAGGCAACCGACCGCCGGCGGCCACCGTCAAGGAGGGTGATCAGGGAACGCGGCCGGACGAACGATCCGAGGCCGGTCCCGAGACACCCCCCACTCCGCCATCGCGCGGCGCACACCACGCGCCGCCGCCCCGGCGTGTCCGCATCCACCCACTCACTCACGTGAACACCCAGAGTGGGCGCAGCAGCTCGGCACGATCCCGAACGAGATCGTCAGCCGGCTCGCGCACACCCGTATCGCCCGGCACTACGTCCGAGGCGGCCGTGGCACACACCATCGGCCCCTGGCTGCTCCTGCTGCTGGTCGGCGCCATCGGCGTGATCGTCGTCCTGGTCGCGCGGCTGCGACTGCACCCGTTCCTGGCGATCACGCTGGGAGCGCTCGGTTTCGGGGCGGCGGCGCGGGCCGCCGGGGCACTCGTGGTGCCCGGGCACCCGGTGCTCACCGGCCTCACCGGGCACCTCACGCAGGGGTTCGGCGCCATCCTGGGCAGCGTCGGACTCGTCATCGTCTTCGGCACCGCCATCGGCAAGATCCTCGAACGCAGCGGCGCCACGGTCACGCTGGCACGGGCCGCGCTGCGGCTGTGCGGGCGGTTCCACCCCGCCGTCGGGATGTCGGTGATGGGCTGGGCGGTGTCGACGGCGATCTACTGCGACTCGGGGTTCGTGGTCCTGTCCCCGGTGAAACGGTCGGTCGCCCGGGACACCGGGGGCAGCCCGGTCGTCCTCGCGACCGCCCTGTCGACGGGCCTGTACGCGTCGCACACCTTCGTCCCACCGGCAGCGGGCCCGGTCGCGGCGGCCGCGGCCATGGGCATCACCGGCGGGGGTCTGATCTGGCTGATCCTGGCCGCGGTACCGGTGTCGGTGGTGTCGGCAGGAGCGGGGCTTTACTGGGCGACGCGGTGGGCGGAGCGGGGGGAGTCAGGGCAGCGGGGGGAGTCCCGACGGCCGGGTGAGCCGGGCGTCGCGGGGAAGTCGGGCTCGGACACGGATCCGGACTCGGACTCGTACTCGGACCAGAACCCGGACCCGGACCCGGACTCGGCCTCGGACACGACCTCGGACACGGGCCCTCCCGGTGCTCATACCCACCTGGTCTCCGCGGACAGGCCGGTAGGCGAAGTCGGCAATGTCGGCGGGACTGCCGGAGTCGGTGAAGTCGGTGAAGTCGGCTGTTCCCGGCCGGTGTTGTGGCGGGCGGTCGGACCGCTCCTCGTGCCCGTGGTGCTCATGGCGGCGGCGGCCGTGGCCCCCCTCGTGACGGGCGGCGGCTCGCGCGCCGCCGGCTGGCCGGGCGCCGTCCTGACCGGTCTCCGCTTCGCCGGCACCCCGAGCATCGCCCTGCTCGCCGGCCTCCTGACCGCCCTCGCCCTCCTGCTCCCCGAACGCGGCGAGTCGACACTGACCGGCTGGCTGGGCGAAGCCCTCGCGGATGCCGGTCCGGTGCTGATGATCGTGGGGGCGGGCGGGGCGTTCGGCGCGGTCATCACGGCCACCCCCCTCACCGCCTACCTGCGGTCGCTCGCGGCAGGCCACCAGACGGTCACCGGAGTCACCGCGCTGCTCCTCCTCTTTCTCGCCTCGGCGCTGGTCAAGAGCGCCCAGGGGAGTTCGACGGCGGCCCTGGTCATCACCACCGGCGTCTTCCACCCGCTGCTGCCGAGCCTGGGCCTGGACGGACGGGCGGGTGCCGTCCTCGCCGTACTGGCGATCGGTGCGGGATCGATGGTGGTCAGCCACATCAACGACTCGTACTTCTGGATCGTCGCCCGTCTCAGCGGCATGGACCTGCCCACCGCGTACCGCGCCCAGACCCTGGGCACCCTGGTCCAGGGCACGGCCGCGCTGACGGCGACGCTGGCTCTGGGGGTGGTGCTGCTGGGCCGCTTCTAGCGGCCGACGGTGTCCAGGTACAGGCTGACGTACCGCTCCACATCCACGTCCAACGCCACGTCCACCAGGGCCTGTTCGCGGGCACCGCCGTGGATCTCGGCCTCGCCGGGGCGGGGGCGGCGGTCGACGACGGTCTGGCCCCGGGTGGGCCCCGGGGCGAGGGAGACCTCGACCGGAAGGAGCCGGGTGGTCAGACCGGCCGGATCGGCCACGGCACAGACCGCGCCCGCGTCTCCGAGGCCGCCGTCGGGGTCGTCGCCGTCCTGCCCGTCGGCGTCCGGATCCGGGGCGGCGGGCCGGTGCGCGAGCAGCTCGCCGGCGAGCCGGGCGCCCGGTTCCGGGCTCGCGCGCAGCCGTCGTACCTCTCCGCCCGGCACCACCACGCGCTGGAAGACGTCCAGCCCGTACATGGTGATCGGCACTCCGGCGGTGAGCAGGACGGCGGCGGCCTCGGGGTCGTGCCAGACGTTGAACTCGGCGACCGGGGTGGCGTTCCCGGTGGCGACCGCGCCGCCCATGAACACGATCCGCTCGATGTTCCGGGTCACCTCCGGGTGGGTGCGCAGCAGCAGGGCGATGTTGGTGAGCGGCGCGGTGGGGATGAGGGTGACCGGGCGGGGCGAGCCGAGGATCTCGCGGCGCAGCAGGGTGACGGCGTCGACGTCGGCGGGGCGCCGGGTGGGCGCGGGCAGCCCGAGGTCCCCCATCCCGTCGCTCCCGTGCACGTGCCGTGCCGACCGCGCCGCCTCGATCAGCGGCCGCTCGGCGCCCCGGGCGACGGGAACGTCCCCGGCCCCGGCCCGTTCCAGCACGGTCAGGGTGTTGCGGACCACGCCGTCCACGTCCGTGTTCCCGGCGACACAGGTCACCGCCCGCAACTCCAGTCCGGGGTGCCGAACGGCGAACAGCAGGGCGAGGGCGTCGTCGACACCGGTGTCACAGTCGATGATCACGGGGATGGGCTGACCGGCCACAGGGGGCTCCTTCCGTCAGCCCCGACTCTATGCGCCGGCGGAAGCCCTCCAGCGGACAGAGCCTTTCGGCCGACGGCCCCGGCCCGCCCTGCGCGCAAAGGGCCCGAGCAAACTCGCCGACGGCACGACAGCCGGCCCGAAGGGGCGCGGGGCTGAATCGGATGTGCGGCTACCGCCGCGTGAGCGCGACCGGTCACGACGCACCCGCACCGCCGCACCGCCGCACCGGCAGTCGCGTCCCGTCCCCGGAACCCGACCCGCCTGCAGTCACCCCTCCTCATTCGTTCTTGAAGTAATGCCCCTCCTCAAGATCGGCGACAAGCCCCGCCTCCACCGGCTGCCACCCCAGCAGCTCCCGGGTCCGTTCGCTCTTCACGGGCACATCCAGCGAGATCAGCCCGCCGAAGAACCCGAAGTGCTCGCCGACCCGCGCCCCCGGAACGCTCTCCACCGGCACCCCCAGCCGCCGCCCGATGACGCCGGCGATCTCCCGCACCGCGACCCCTTCCTCGGCCGCCGCATGCAGTTCCGCGCCCGCCGGCGCCTTCTCCAACGCCAGCCGGTACAGCCGCCCGAGGTCCAGTGTGTGCACGGCGGACCACTGGTTCGACCCGTCCCCGGCATAGCCGGAGACCCCCGTGGCCCGGGCGATCCGGATCAGCATCGGCAGGAACCCACTCCGGTCCCGCGTACTGTGCACGACCGGCGGAATCCCGACGAGCACGGCACGCACCCCGCGCTCGGCGAACTCGCCGAACAGACGCCCCGTGGCGATCCGGGGATTGGTGCTGTAGGCCGCGGCGAGGTGCTCGTTGCCCTCGCCGCGCCCCATGCCGACCCCTATGAGGGCCTTGCCGGTCCCGGCGAGCGCCTCGCCGAACGCCCGCACCACGGTCCGGTCGGCCGCCGCCGCCCCGGCCATGTCGCCGGCGGCCATCGCCGCGTGGTCGAAGGCGAGATGGACGACGGCGTCGGCATCGACCGCGGCCGCCCGCAAGCCGTCCAGATCCGCCAGGTCACCGCGGCGCACCTCGGCGCCCAGGGCCTGAACGGCCGCCGCAGAGCTCTCGGACCGGGCGAGGCCGACGACCTCGTGCCCGGCGTGCAGCAGTTCGGGAATGACGGCGGAGGCGATATGACCACCGGCACCGGTGACGAAGACACGCATGACAGCACTCTCCCTAGGACGGAAGGCCAAGTGATGTGACCAAGTACCGTCACCATACCCCCGTGACGGTACCGAGTCACATCACTTAGGCTGTCCCCATGGCTCGATGGGAACCGAACGCGCGACTGCGCCTCGTGCAAGCCGCGATCGACCTGTTCGGCGAGCAGGGGTACGACAGCACCACCGTCGCCCAGATCGCCGAGCGGGCCGGGCTGACCAAGACGACGTTCTTCCGGCACTTCCCGGACAAGCGCGAGGTGCTGTTCGCGGGCCAGGAGGAGCACGGCCGCCTCCTGGCCGAGGGAGCCGCGGCCGCGCCCGCCACCGCGACCCCGCTGGAGACGGTGGCCGCCGCCCTGGACGCCCTGGCCGCCTCCTTCACCCCGGAGCAGCGCGCGTTCGGCCCTCGGCTGATGCAGGTCATCGGCAGCCACAGCGAGCTGCGGGAACGCGCCGCGTTCAAGAGCCTCAACCTCACCACGACGCTGGCCACCGCCCTCCACGACCGCGGCGTACCCGACCCCACCGCGTCCCTCGCCGCCCACCTGGGCGCCCAGGCTTTCTCAGCCGCCTTCGCCCACTGGATCACCCCGGCGAACGACCGCACCCTCCCCGACCTGACCCAGCACGCCCTGAACGAACTACGCGAGGCGACCGCGGCCCTCACATAGGAGCTCCCACTCAGGCCGCCCTCCACAGGGGCCGCTCGTTCGCCGGCGCCGTTACTCGCTGCGGGTGGAGCCGGTATCCAGCCGGCGGGCCAGGTCGTGGGCGGTGGCGCTGGTGAGGTCTCCGACGTAGGCCCCGTCGATTTCGAGACGGCCGCCGGTGATCGAGGAGGTCACGGTGGGCCTGCCCCACAGCTTGCCTTCGATGACGACGGCGAATTCGTTGCGCGGGGACGGGGCCGCTGCGATGGAGCCGGTGAGGGCGGCGAAACGGGTCCGGTCGGCGGGGCTGAGGGTCACCTCGACCCGCCAGGTGCCGTCGACGGTGCTTTTCCCGGCCTTCGCGGAGGTGACCCGGACGTCGGTCATGCCCCTGGCCCGGTCGGCGTGGATGCAGAACGCCGGGTGGGCCGCGCTCGCGGGCACGGTGTAGCCCCCGCTGCCATGGGTGCAGGTGTGCTCCTGGGACGAGGTGACCGGCAGGATGGAGATCAGGGCCGCCTTCCCGGTACTCCCGGTGCTCCCTTCGGCGGGCTGAACCACGTGCTCGTGCCGGGTCACGCCGTCCGCGACGGCCACCCAGGCGGTGGCGACCACGGCGACTGTGGCGAGGCCGGCCCCGGCCCGGGCCAGCCGCTGCCGCCGCCGGGCGATCCGCAATGCGCCGTCGGCGAGACCGACCAGACAGGGACCGGCGGCACTACCGCCGCCCTCCCGGACATGGGCGTGCAAGGCATCGTGCAGCAACGCTTCGTGCCTCGTGTGTTCGGTCGAGTCGTTCACGCGATGACGCCCCTTCCGGAGGCAGTGGAGGAGGCCGACGGCCCTGCCTCGGCCAAGGTGGTGCGGAGGGAGGCGAGGGCCTTGTGGGTCTGGCTGCGGACCGTCCCCGGGGCGATGCCCAGAATCTCGGCGATCTCGATGTCCGGCCGGTCCTCGAAGTAGCGCAGCACGATCACCGCGCGCTGGCGCTTGGGCAGCCGCCTCAGCGCGGCCATGATGTCCTGCCGCTGGACCACGGTGTCGGCCCAGTCGCCGGCCTGCGCGGACGGGTGGTCCGGCAGCGTGTCGGTGACCGTCTCCCGTCTCCGGCTGAGCAGCCGGAAGCGGTCCACCTGGGCGTGGTAGAGGGCCCGACGCACATAGATCTCCGGCTGCTGCCGGTCACGCAACTGCGACCAACGCCGAGCGGTGGAGGCAAGCGCGGTCTGGAGCAGGTCGCGGCCCTGTTCCCAGTCCCCCGTCAGCAGGTAGGCCGTGTGCAGCAGCGATCTCGACCGCGCCGCCACGAACTCGCGGAACTGGCGTTCCTCGTCGGCGTTCATCGTGCCCTCCCTCGTTCCCCGTAAAAACGGGTACGGAAGGGGGTTCGACTGCCCTGCCGGTCAGACTTTCTCGATCCACGGCGCCGCCAGGCTCCTCGCGCGGAACGTCCTGCGGCTCGTGCGGCCTGGTCCACGCGCAAGCAACCGGGCCCGAGCTCAGCCGAGATACGGCCGGTCGCGGTGCTCCAGGAAGTGGCGGAGCCGGAGTCGCTGGGTGTCGTGCATCGGCAGCTGGTCAATCTCCTCCGGCTGGACGAACCGCAGCTCCGTGGACTCGTCCGAGATCGCGAGCCGGCCGCCGACCGTGCGGGCGGTGAAGCAGACGTTGAACTGTCTGCGCACCTCACCGTCCGAGTAGGCGATGACGTGGCGAGGGTCGGTGTACGTGCCCACGAGCCCGGTGATCTCCACGTCCAGTCCTGTTTCCTCCTTCACCTCGCGGACGGCCGTTCCCGGGAGTGAGTCGGTCATCTCCATGCCGCCACCAGGCAGCGCCCAGAGATCGTTGTCCCGGCGGCGCTGAAGGAGCACGCGCCCTTCGTCGTCGGTGACCACGGCGGACGCGGCGACCACCAGGCTGTTCGGCTCCGGTGCCGCTGGGTCGTCGTAGTACTCGGTCCGTGCCATGGTCACCCTTCTGTTATCGGCGTGGCGGTCTCCCACACCGCGTCGAAGCTACTGGCGTAGGTGTCGAACATGCCGCCCTCTCCACTGCGCCGAAGATGCCACACGGGAGCACGTAGGCGTTCACGCCCCAGACGTGGGCATTGACCAACGCCTGGTCATCGGCACCAGGATGCGCCTTTGGGCACTAACCTCGGCGGCCCCGAGATCGCACAGGCCAACGCGACCATTCGAGCGGGGCGCAACTTCGGCGGCTCCCGCAGCTGCGGGCCTGACAGCCCCTGCGGGCCGGACAACGACGACGCCCGATCCTGTACTCCCGACACCGACGACGAGTGCTCTCCTGGGACACCCGGAAGTGAGTGCACCCCGAGGAACTGAAAGGACCATGGACACCGATCTCCCCGAATCTGCGATCCTCCCCTTGATCGAGGAGCGCACAGGCTCCGTGGCCGGGATCCGCCGGACCGAGCGTGGCTTCAGCTCGGATCTGACGGCCGTGGTCGAGTGCGCCAAGGGTCCCTTCTTCGTCAAGGCGATGCGCAATCGGCCAGGTGGCCGCCGAAACTCCCTCATCAGGGAAAGGAGGATCAACGCCTACCTCGGGCACATCTCCCCGCACCTGCTGTGGGATGTGGAAGCCGAAGACTGGCTGGTCCTGGGCTGGCGGGCAGGATCCGGTCGGCGCCCTCGGCGACGGATCCGCCGGGCACCTTCACGTCGTTCGCCTTCTCGGCCAGGACCCGGCCGGCGGCCCCGGTCCCCGCGGTGGCCAGGGTCCGGTCGGCGGCCATCCCCGCCTTGGCGGAGGAGACGGGGCTGGGCTTGGCCGCGGCGATCAGGTACACCGCACCGTGCGCGGCGACCTTCAGGAGGTGCTTCTCGTCTTCGGTGAACGTGACGTCGGACATGCTGCTGTCTCTCATTTCCACGAGTTCTTCGGCGGGTGGGGCTCAGTGGGTCTCGGGGTGCGCGGTGAGGTTTCTGCGGGGCAGGGCGAGGCAGAGCACCGCGCACAGGGCGTAGGCGCCGACCGCCCAGGGGCCGGCGTGCGTGATGGCCTGGCGCAGGCCCCCGTCGGCATGGGAGAAGAAGACGTTGCCGATGACGGCGACACCGAGGGCTCCGCCGAACTGCTGGGCGGTGGAGAAGATGCCCGAGGCGCCGCCCGCCAGGTCCGCGGGGACCGCGGTCAGGACGACGTTGACCAGCGGCACCACCAGGAAACCGAGTCCGATGCCGGCGACGACGAGTCCGGGTACCAGCGGCCAGGCGCCGGTGTGGAAGGCCGCGGCGGTGCCGGTGGCGTGGTGGAGCCACCAGAAGCCGCCGACCATGAGCAGGGCGCCGAGGACGAGGACGGTGCGGCCGAACCTGGCGATCATGCCGTCCGCCATGGGCGCGCTGAGGAAGGCGCCGGCGCTGAAGGCGACCATGAGGACGCCGGCCTGGGTGGGGGTGTAGCCCTGTCCGGACTGGAGCCAGATGGTGAAGACCATCATGAAGCCGGACATGCCGCCGTAGAACAGCAGCTGGATCAGCAGTCCGGCGCTGAAGGCGGGCTCGGCGAACAGCCCCACGGGCAGCAGCGGGTGCTCGACGCCCCGCACGGACTCCCATCCCACGAGACCCAGCAGGGCGGCGAGCCCGGCGGCGAGGCAGAGCCAGCCCCACAGCGGCCAGCCGTTCGCACGCCCCTCCACCAGCGGCAGCACGATCGCGACCAGCGCTGCGGCCAGGAACAGGTTGCCCAGGACGTCGATCCGACCGCCGTCGGCATCGATCCGACCGCCGTCGACGTCGATCCGGCCACGACCACCGTCGACGTCGAAACGGCCACGGCCGACGTCGATCCGGTCACGGCCGCGCCGCCGGTCCTCCGGTATCCACCGTGCGCCGAGCACCAGGACCACGGCCGCGAGCGGGAGGTTGACGGCGAAGACGGTCCGCCAGCCCCAGCCGAACAGGTTCCAGTCGGTCAGGACACCGCCCAGCAGCACCCCGACGGCGACGGCCACGCCGGCGATCGCGCCGTACACGGCGAAGACCCGGCCGCGTTCGGCGCCGTCGAACATGACCCGGAACGAGCCCAGCACCTGCGGCAGCAGGACCGCCGCCGAGACACCCTGCACGGCCCGGGCGGCGATCAGCTGCCCGGGATCCGCGGCGACGGCGCCGGCCAGACTCGCCAGCGCGAACAGGGCGACGCCCGCCAGGAACAGCTTCCTGCGGCCGAACCGGTCGCCCAGGTGCCCTGCGATGATCAGTGCGGCGGCGAAGCCCAGCATGTAGGCGGAGACGGTCCACTCCAGCTGGGCCGGGGTGGCGGACAGGCCCTTGCCGATCGACGGCAGCGCCGTGTTCACGATCGAGCCGTCGATCATGTCGAGCAGTGCCGCCAGGATCATGACGATCGCGGCCGCCCACCGCTTAGCGTAGGGCGCGGCACCGCCGACGTCGTCTGTGGTGGTCAGGGCTCCGTGGGGGGCCGTGGACGACATGGCTGCTCCAATAATTCCTTGAATATCCAGTATCTCGAATATCGAGCCATCATCACCCTGCAGGGAGGTCTCTCGAATGTCAAGCGAAAGGGAACCCGGTCCGTCCGGCCCGGACCTGGGCAGAGTCGTCCAGAGCTACCAGGCGGCCGTCGACGACTTCGACCGCGAGCTCGCCCGGCTGCTGGGCGTCAACGAGACCGATCTGCGCTGCCTGGAGATCCTGCTCGACGTCGAGGAGACGACCCCCCGCACGCTCAGCGCCAAGCTGGGCCTGAGCACCGGCAGCGTCACCGCCATGCTCGACCGCCTGGAGAAGCTCGGCTACCTCACCCGCAGCCCGCACCCCACCGACCGCCGCAAGACCGTCGTCCGCGCCACCCCGGACTTCACCGAACGTGCCTACGGCCTGATGGGCCCGTTCCTCGCCGACACCGCCGAGCGCCTCCTGCCCCGCTACACACCCGAGCAACTCGCCCTCGTCGCCGACTACCTGACCCGGACCCGCGACATCCAGCAGGAGCACACCGAACGCCTGCGGCAACTCCCCGCCGCCCGCGCCCCCCGCTCGGGCGGCCGCCAGCCCCCCGGCCCCCGCAACCGCGCCAGCCCACAGTGACCCGGCCGGGCTGGCCGGTCCGGCTGATCCGGGTGACCTGCCGGGCGCGCCTCACCCGGACGGACCGGAGCGGTGGTGGACGGGCCCGAGCGGTGATGCCGTGAGAGCACGCGTTCCGCTGCTCCTGGTTCCCGGGGAGGCCCCGTCATGAGAGTCACCGCCTCCGGCCTGGTCATGGCCGGCCTCCTGACCGCCGTCACCGCCTGTACGGCCGCCGGGCCGCCGAAGGCCGACGCTCCCGCCTCCGCCCCGACCGCCGCCGAACGGCCCGCCCCGGCCAGCCCCGCCGCCTCACCCGGCACCGGCACCGGCACCCCGACGCTCACCCCCGAGCAGGCGCAGGCCGCGCTGATCGGCGAAAGCGACCTGGGCGTGCCGTGGACGGCGGCGGACTCCACCGCGACCTGGCACGACGGGCTGCTCAAGGCGGCCACCGGCCAACCCGGCTGCCAGCGCCTCCTCGAAGCCCTGTACACCGACGAACTGCTCGGCGCCCCGGCCGGTCCGCAGGCCGTCACCGCCCTCGACGACGGCGACGACTCGGCCCAGCTCCGCTACCAGGTCGACGCGAGCCGCTCCGCCGACGTCGACCGGACGCTGGCCTGGCTGCGGACCCTGCCCAGTACCTGCGGGCAGTTCACCGCGCAGACGACCGCGGCCGGGACCGAGGCCGTCCAGGTCGCCGACGCCGGGCTACGGGACTTCGGCGACGCGCGGCAGGGACTGCGGATCACGCTCACCGCGCAGCCCTCCGCCGCCGACGACCCCACCACCCTCACCCTCGACGTCGCCGTCGTCCGCGTCGGCGACGACGCGATCGTCCTCACCGCCGGCGCCCTCGGCACCCTCCCCGACGACACCACCGAGCAGGCCCTCGACGTCGGCGTCCGACG
Organism: Streptomyces sp. NPDC058457; assembly: GCF_042720695.1. Classification (NCBI taxonomy): domain Bacteria; kingdom Bacillati; phylum Actinomycetota; class Actinomycetes; order Kitasatosporales; family Streptomycetaceae; genus Streptomyces; species Streptomyces sp. NPDC058457. The sequence continues at coordinate 213,985 of NZ_JBHXLU010000006.1, forward strand.
ACTCGCCCAGGTACGGGAGCAGGGGCGGGCGCAGGCCTAGGGCGTCTCGTACGGGTCCGACGGCTGCTTCACCGTCTTCGCCGACCCCCCGTCCAGCACCGGCGGCCACGCCGCGTCCGAGCCCAGCCTGCCCTTGGGGTGCCAGGTGCCGGTGACGGTGACCCAGGTGTCGGTGGGCGGCGCGTCCTCGCCCCGGATCTCGACCTTGCTGGTGGTCGCGTCGGCGGCGCAGCACGTGACCATGAGCCGGGTCAGGTACCAGGTGCCGCCGGAGCCGTGCGTCGCGAAGCCCGTCATCCGGACCGTACGACCGCTCAGCGAGCGTCCGCTGTCGTAGATCGCCCGCGAGCTGAACTCGGCGAGCGTCAGCTCCACCGGGTTCCCGGCCGGCAGCGCCGGGAAGGCCCCGACCCCCTGTGCCGCCCGCTGCGCCGCCTCGCGCCCCGCGCTGTACGAACCGAGGGCCGGGGGAGGGAAGAGCAGCAGGGCGAGGGCCGGGAGGGTGAGCAGCCAGGCGATCCGGGGACCGGCGGCACCGTGATGGCCGTGATGGCCGTGGCCGTCTTCATCGCTGTCGCTGTCGTCGTGCTCTCCGTCGTGCTCGCCGTCCCCCGCGCGGCTTCTCAGTACCGCCGTCGTCACGCCCAGCAGGATCAGGGCGGTCCCGGAGACGATCAGGTACGGGCGCAACGCGTGCTGCACGTACCGCAGGTACAGGTCGCTGAAGAGCGTGATCCGCAGGGCCGCCGCGCCGACCAGGCAGAGCAGCACCGGTCCGCCGTACCGCCTCACAGCAGCCACCACCCCACCAGGACGCTGGACGACAACGCCACCAGCCAGGTCGCCGAGGAGAAGCGGAGTGCGAAGCGCCTGCCGAAGGTGCCCGCCTGAAGGGCGATCAGCTTCAGGTCGACCATCGGGCCCACCACCATGAACGCCAGCCGGGCCGTGGCCGGGAAGGCGCTGAGCGAGGCGGCCACGAAGGCGTCGGCCTCGCTGCACACGCACAGCACGACGGCGAGCACCGCGAGGAGGGGGACGGCAGTCCAGACCGAGCCGGTGAAGACGTCGAGGACCGATCTGGGCACGGCGATGTTGAAGGTCGCCGCGGCCGCCGCGCCCAGCACCAGGAAACCGCCGGCGTGCAGGAAGTCGTGCTGGAGGCCGGTGACGAAGGCGCGGGGGCCGGTGGCGTGGGAGTCCCGGGCGGTGCGCGGCGGGCGCAGCCAGTCGTCGCGGCCGAACCGGGCCCACAGCCAGCCCATCACCACCGCCGTGCCGAGGGAGGCGAGCAGGCGGGCCAGCACCATCTTCGGCTGACCGGGGAACGCGATCGAGGTCGCCACCAGCACGACCGGGTTGATCGCCGGTGCGGAGAGGAGGAAGGCGAGGGCCGCGGCCGGGGCGACCCCGCGCCGCATCAGACTGCCGGCCACGGGGACGGAGGCGCACTCGCAGCCCGGCAGTACGACGCCGGCGGCCCCCGCCACGGGAACGGCGAGGGCCTGGTTGCGGGGGAGGAGGCGGGTGAACACCCGCTCCGGGACGAAGGCGCCGATCGCCGCGGAGACGACGGTGCCGAGGAGGAGGAAGGGGACGCCCTGGACGGCGACCGCGGTGAACACGGTCCACCAGGCGGCTACCGGTGGGGTGTAGAGGTCGAGGGCGAGGGTGGGGCCCAGGACCGAGGCGACGGTCGCGATGGCGAGGAGGGCGGTGCCGCCGAGGACCACGTGGACGACGGCCCGTGTCAGGAGACGCAGGCCGTCGGCTACTGTCCGTTGGTCTTGCACGCAGGGGACGCTAGTGAATCGGGCTGTTGCCCGGCACAGAGATTGCTGTGTGTCGGGTGCGGGCCGGTGGGGGCTTGTCGCGCCCACGCGGCGGAGCCACACATCGATACAGCCCCGCGCCCCTATCGGGGCGCCATGATCCCGCCTACAAAAGTCCGAACGGGCCTCAAGTCCCGCAGTTCCTCGCCGGAGGCGTTCGCCGGGTCCCGGTCCCACACCGTGAAGTCCGCCCAGCGGCCCGGGGTCAGGGTGCCGCGTACCCGGTCCTCGCCCGTGAGGTGGGCCGCCTGGGTGGTGTGCAGGGTCAGCGCCTCCTCGTACGAGATCGCGTGCTCGGGGCCCTTGACGCCGATGACCGTCTGCCGTGTCGTCATGCCCCACACCGAGCGCATCGCGCCGAACTGGCCGACCGGGAAGTCGGAGCCCGCGCTGACCTGGGCGCCCAGGTCGATCCAGCCGCGGGCCGGGAAGAGGCGGGCGACCCGTTCCGGGCCCCAGAAGACCTCCTCGACCTCGGCGGTGTCGTGCAGCAGCGGCTGCTGGATGGTGACGGGGATGCCGAGGGCGACGGCGCGGGCGCGCTGCTCGGGGCCGGCCAGGCCGCCGTGCTCCATGACCAGCGTGCCGGCGGGCAGGCCGGGGTTGCGCTCCAGGACGCGTTCGTAGACGTCGAGGAGGGTACGGACGGCCCGGTCGCCGTAGGCGTGGGTGCCGACCCGCCAGCCGCGCCGGACCACCGCCTCGACCGCCTCGACCAGCGCGTCCGGCTCCCAGATCAGCATCCCCGAGAAGGAGTGGTCACAGGCGTACGGCTCCTCGGTGGCGCCGGCCTCCAGGCCGCCGTCGAGGCCGAACTTGACGCCCCACACCGACAGCCACGGGTCGGAGGTGTCGCGCCACTCCTCCATGACGTCGAGCAGGTCCTCGACCTGGGCCGCGCTGGTCATGCCGAGCGCCGAGACCAGCGCGCGCACCCTGGTGTGCAGCGCGCCCGCCTCACGGGCGGCCCGGAGCACCCGGTAGTCCTCGGGGGCGACCGCGCAGTCGCGCACGGTGCCGATGCCGGTGGCGGCGTAGTCGCGGGAGGCGATGCTGAGTCCCTCGATGCGCTGGGCCCGGTCCGGGGCCGGGACCAGGCGCTCGACCAGGTGCAGGGCGTTGTCGACCAGCCGGCCGTCCAGCCTGCCGTCGGCGCCGCGGCCGATGGTGCCGCCGGGCGGTACGGGGGTGTCCTCGGTGATGCCGGCGAGGCGCAGCGCGTAGGTGTTGACGACGTCGTTGTGGCCGCCGCGCTTGACCAGGACCGGGTGCCGGTCGGTGGCCGTGTCGAGCTCGGCCGCGGTGGGCATGCGGCGCTCGGCCAGGTTCAGTTCCTGCCAGTTGGTGGTGGTGCGGATCCACTCCCCCTCGGGGGTGACCGCGGCCCGCTGCCGGATCAGGTCCAGGAACTCGGGGATGGTGCGGGCCTGGTGGACGGGGACGTCCTGGGCACCGAGCGCGGCGAAGATCATGTGGGTGTGGGTGTCGTCGAAGGCGGGCAGCACGGTGGCGCCGGGCAGGTCGTGCACCTCGGTCCGCTCGGTCACCAGGTGGTCGAGGCCGTGCGGGTCGGCGGACACGGCCGCGATCCGGTCGCCGCGCACGGCCAGGGCCCGCTGCGGGGCCTGGCCGGGCACCAGGGTGTGCACCGCGCCGGCACGGATCAGCAGGTCGGCTCCGTGGTCGGTCATCATCTTCTCCCTCAGCTCGGAAGCGTTGCGAAGGCTGCGAATGATGCGAAGGTTTCGCGTTTCGCCTTTCGCGTTTCGCTGACGAGACTGTTCTAGAAGCCGATCGGTGGTTCACCGCCATATCGAGGGTGCAGGTGCAGGAAACACGCCATTCCTGCCGCCTCTCGCGCGGATCATGCGACAGGCGGTGGGCGGGGGGACGCTCACCGGCGCTTGCCGGGTGCCGCCCGCGCCCAACGAGCCCCGTAAGGGGCGCGGGGCTGCATTTGATGTGCGGCTCCGCCGCGTGGGCGCGACCAGCCCCCACCGGCCCGCAGCCGAACGTGACGGCTGCGCCACGCGGAACGGAACGGCGGCCCTACAGCGGCGGCTGGGCCGGTGCCGGTCCCAGGGTCGTCGTGCCCGGGGCCGTACGGTGGCCGAGTCCGGTGCGGTACGCGTCCAGCGCCGCCTCCACCCGGCCGGTGCGGCGCAGCAGGTCGCCCAGCAGGCGACACAGGTCCGCCAGGTCGCCCGCCGCGCCCGCCCGCTCCAGCAGGCTCAGCGCCCGCACGTAGTGCTCCTCCGCCGCCTCCGTGTCCCGGGCGTCCTCGGCGATGATGCCGAGCAGCCGGTGCGCGGCGGCCGAGTGGACCGCGCCGCGCTCGGAGGAGAAGTCGCCGAGGACGTCGTGGAGGAGTTCGGCGGCCTCGTCGGACTTGCCCAGGCGGTGCAGGACGTCGGCCAGTTCGACGGCCGCCTGGCTGCGGTACAGGGCCGCGCGGGTCTCCGACAGCATCGCGAGGGCCTCCCGCAACTCCCCTTCCGCCCGCTCCAGTTCGCCGTTCTGGGCATAGACGTAGCCGCGCATCCAGTGGCAGTTGGCGAGTTCGGTACGGAGCTGGAGCTGGCGGTACAGCTCGGCGGCCTTGGCCAGGGAGGCATCCGCCTCGGCGACCCGGCCCTCGGCGAGCAGGGTGCGGGCGACGGAGCGGTGCATGCGGGCGATCAGCGCGGGGTCGCCGGCCTGCGGAGCGAGGGCGAGGGCGAGTTCGGCGGCCTGGGCGGCGCGGGCGTGGGCGCCCATGTCCATGTACGGGCCGATGGCGGAGGCGTAGAGGAGCAGGAGGGCGTCGGGGTCGTGCAGGCCGCTGCGGTTGAGTTCGTCGAGAGTGGTCTCAAGGAGGTAGACGGCGTACCGGAGTTCACCCGCGAGGTAGTGGCTGACCGCCCGGCCGCGGATCGCCGGGACGCGCACCGGCAGCGGTTCGTCGGCCGTCCACAGCTCGGCCCGCTCGAAGAACTCCCTGGCCTGCCCCAGCTCACCGGTGTCCAGGGCGCATTCGCCCATCCCGAGCAGCGCGGTGGCCTGTTCGACGGCGAGCCCGTGCGCCTTCGCCTCCTCGAAGAGGGCGGCGTACTGGCCCGCGGCCGCCTCGGCCTCGCCGGTGGCCAGGGTGCGCTGTGCCTCGGTGAGCCGTAGCCTCAGGTCGGTGGCGAGGTGCGCGGGGCGCCCGCTGGCCAGCTCCTCGAAGCCGACGCCGAGCCGGCCCGCGATGTGCCGCAGCGCCTCGTCGGAGGCCCGCACCCGCCCGGCCTCCAGCGTGGAGATGTAGGCGGGCGTGTAGGCCGGTTCGGCCAACTGCCGCTGGGTCAGCCCCCGCTCGGTGCGCAGTTGCTGCACCCGCCGCCCGATGGTCTCTGGATCGTCCCGTTCCTGCATTCTGTCATTACCCCCAACTCCCCCTGGACCCCTTGCCGTTGCGCTCTGCCAACCCCTAGGTTAAACCGCGAATTAAACGTGCTTAACCCGCCCCTGTTGTTGCGAGGTCACCGTGCCCGGACGCACATCCGCACGCCCTACCGCACGCCCCCAATCTCGAATTCGCTCGATCGGGGGGACCCCCACCGCCCGCGGCATCGCGGCAGCCGTGATTGCCGTGGCCGCGCTCATCACCGCCGCCAACGCCGGCCCGGCCAGAGCGACGGACAACTCTCCCGGTTCCCCGACCTCGGCGACCGCTCGGCACACCGCCGGCCACTAGGAGCCCGCCCCGCCGGGAGCCTGCCCCGCGCCACCAGGTCAGCACGCTCCCCCCACCCCACGATCGCCCCCGGCGGGACCCTCCCCCTGTCCCGCCGGGGGCTTTTCCGCTGTCCACGCACGTTGATCAGTTCCGCGAATTGCCGCCCCCTGTTTGACAGAAAGCCCTTCCATTTAACTCTCGGCTTGCCAGTCTTGGTCCCCACCCGGATGTCATGTCCGGGATGAAAAGGACCGTACCAACGGACCGCGTCACCGCACACACGCACCCCGGACCGTCGACTGGAGCCCCCCGATGTCCAGAAGCAGGACCCGCCGCCTCGGCCGAGCCGCCGCCGTCGCGGGCAGCGCCGCCGCGCTCACCCTCGCCCTCCCCTTCAGCGCCTCCGCCGGCGTGCTCCAGAACCTCCCGGAGAACGCGACCACGTTCCAGAAGTTCTTCGAGCCGCTGTACGACTACGACACGGACAGCTGCTACCCCGCCGCCGCCATCGACCCCGACGGCAACCTCAACGGCGGCCTGAAGCCGACCGGTTCCGTCACCGGCAGCTGCCGCACCGGCCATCTCGACCACGCGAACACCTACTCGCGGGCCAAGTGCAACAACGGCTGGTGCGGGATCATCTACGCCAGCTACTTCGAGAAGGACGAGGCCTCCCCGGGCATCGGGCACCGCCACGACTGGGAGTGCATCGTCGTCTGGGTCAAGCAGGGCGCCGACTACCCGTCGTACCTGTCCGCCTCCCAGCACGGCGACTTCGAGACCGAGGCGGTCGCCGACGTGCCGATGAGCAGCCAGCGCGTCCAGGTCGTCTACCACAAGGACGGCCTGAGCACCCATGACTTCCGGTTCGCCAAGTGGGGCGAGACCCCGGAGAACGACGACGCCGCCTGGCACCAGGAGAACCTGCTCACCTGGGACAACATGGCCTCCAACCTGCGGGACATCCTCAACGCCTCCGACTGGGGCGACGCGAACTTCCCGCTCCAGGACGCCAAGTTCGACGACCACCTCAACAAGGCCAAGCCGAGCGCGATCACCTTCGACGCGTACGCCTGAGCCGACCGGCGTTGCGCGAGCACGGCCGCCCCTTCCTGGACACCGTCCCGTAGCGGCGGCGACGGCAGCGGGCACTCGCCCGAGGTGATCAAAGGGGACACCTCCCCCGCCCGTCCGGTCGACCGGAACACGGCGAGGGCGGTTTCCTTCATGCGCCGCTCGTCGTGAACGTCTGGTTCGTCTGGAGCTGCCGCAGGTGCTGCTGGACGTGGTCCAGGGCGCCTTCCCGGCGGCCCGGCACCCTGAGTCTCAACTCCGCGAGCGCGGGCCCGAGTTCGCGGGCCCGTGCGGTGTCCTTGATGGCGCCCCACTGGTGGTGGGCCCGGTCCACGGCCGCCTCCACGGCCGGTGCGTCGGCCGGCTGCCCGGCGCCCAGCCGGGCGCCGGCGACGGTCAGCCAGGTACGGCAGCTCCGCACCGCGTCCCCCGCGAACATCGCGAGATCGGCCCGCACCTCCGACCAGTGCAGGGCGTCCTCGGAAGCCGGCCCGTGCACCCGCGCCGCCGCCTGCTCCCACCGCACGGCCAGCTCGTCGGCCTCGGCATACCGCCCCGCCCGGACGGCGGCGCTGATGGCGTCATGCGGATCGGCGCTGTCGTGCCGGGTCCGCGAACTGAGCAGGATGTTCGTGGCCACCTCGGCACCCAGCCGCGCCAGCACCTGCTGATGCAGCTCCTCCATGGCCGGCCGGTGCCCACTGCGCAGCACGGTCGCCACGGCCTTCATGTACGACGGTGCGGCGACGTCCCGGCGGGCGGGCGGGGGTGCGACACGGCCGTGCACGGCGTTGTTGCGCCCCGAGTCGAGGGGCGTGGTGAGCAGGTGCTGCCAGGTCTCGGGGTCCGCGTGCAGATCGACGACCAGGGTGGTGGCACCGGGCGGACGCAGCCGCAGCTCCTCGCGGATCCAGTGCCAGGGCAGGCCGGTGTAGCGGACGGTCGCCCCAGTGGTGCGGGCAAGCGCCAGGTGCGGCAGACGTTGCTTGCGGTCCAGTTGCAGCTGGCCGGTGACGAAGACCGTGAGCGGGCCGGGGGCGGCCGCGGCGGCCCGCAGCCGGGTGAGGACGGCCTGCGGCTCCAGGGGGTCGGCGAGTTCGACGACGTTGGCCGTGTCGGTGCCTGAGAGTATGGCCGGGGCGACAGCGGCCAGTACGGGGAGCACGGAGGCGGCGTCCACGAGACGCCCCCTGCCGATCGGCGCGGCCGCGAGCAGCAGCACGGTTCCGGGCATCGGCCCTCCCCTTTTGTTCCCCAGGATCACTCAGGTCAGACCAGCACGTTATCCGCTGCGCCTGCAAAGCGGGGGGCCCGGGCAGTTCGTCACCCTGGGTGCACCGGCCCCTCGGGCGTCCGCCGTACCGCGAAGACCGTGGTGTCGTCGGCCAGCCGGCCGCGGCTGTGGCGCATGACGCTGTCACGGACCCGGGCGACCAGACGGGCGGGGTCGGCGGTGTGCGGGTCGGCGCTCACCGCGCGGGACAGCTGGTCCGTGAGGTCGTAGAACCTCCCGTGCCCGTCCCGGGCTTCGGTGACGCCGTCCGTTGTGATGAGGAGGGTCTCGTCCGGGGCCAGGGTGACGGTCAGGGTCGGCGGAGGACCCGTGCCGGGGGCCAACTCGGCCATTCCGAACGGGAGTCCGTCACCCGGCGGCAGAGAGCGTATGCCCTCCGGTCCCACCGCCAGCGGCGGCTCGTGACCGAAGTTGACCACCTCCACGGTGTCCGGAAGCCCCGGCGGGAACCCCAGCAGCACCGCCGTCGCGAAGCGGTCGCCGTCGTCGCGGCCCAGCGCCACCGTGTGGCGCCGGTGCCGGACCATCCGGGTCTCCAGCCGGTCGGCCACCGTCGCCAGGTCCCGTTCGTGGTACCCCGCCTCACGGAACGTCCCCAGCAGCGCCGCCGCCGTCTCCACCGCACCCAGCCCCTTGCCCTGGACGTCCCCGACCAGCACCCGCGTGCCGTACAGCCCCGGCTGGATGTCGTAGAAGTCGCCGCCCACCCGGGCCTGGGTGTCGGCGGCGAGATACACCGCCGCGTGGTCCAGGCCGGCCCACCCCGGCGGCAGCGGCCGCAGCACGGTACGCCGGGTCGTCTCGGCGATGTCCCGCATGTGCAGCATCCGCCGTTCGCCGTTCCTGCGGACGGCGCAGGCGAGGATGGCCAGCAGCCCCGCGAAGGCGACCAGGATGAAGTCGGGCAGCCCGGCCTGGTACTGGTGGGGCCAGGCGCTGTCCACGGCGACGTAGTCGAGGACCGACAGCACCGCGAAGACCGCGGTCGCGAAGACCCCGCAGACCGCCGCCGCGATACCGGGGACCAGGACGATCCAGGAGATGATCCGGAACCGCTCCGTGGTGTTGAGGTCGACCGCCGTGATCCCGGCGAGCAGCAGGAGCGGTGCCACCCACGCGATGCTCCGGCCCCTGGCCCGCAACAGCTCCTGCCACCGCCGCAGGGCCTGGTGGTCGGTCACGAGAGTCAGGGAAACACGGGCGGGGACGCACCGCACGTCGTGCGCGGGGTCGTACGCGGGGTCGTACGCGGGTGAAGAATTCCGTCCCGACCGACTTGCCAGGGGGTACCCGCAGGTGTGCTCTGGAAGGTGGGGGCGAGGAGAGAGGAGCACGCTCATGGCTCAAGCGGCACCCACGTCCGGCGGTATGCCCCGGAGCGGCCGTACGCCCGACGTGTTCAGCGCACAGACGCACGCCAGGGCCCGGGTGGCGGTCCCCGTGGTGACCGGGCTGATCTACGGCGACTGGGCCGCGGCCAACCGGCGCAGCGGCGGGCCCATCACCGGCTCGAACCTGCTGTTCGGCTTCCTGACCGCGCTCGTCTTCGCGGTGGTGCTGTTCGCCCTGCTGACCTATGCCCCACGACTGCGGCGGGAGCTGCACGCGCTGGTGTGGACGGCGTTCACGGGCATCGCCTTCGGCTTCCTCTACAGCCAGACCGGGGAGTCGGTCCTCAGGTCCGTCGGCATGTCGCTGGCGGTCGCGGCGGTGACGTTCATCCTGATGTTCTACCGGTTCTACACGCACGAGGACGCGGCCGGGAACCGCATCCGGTAGCGGGGTATCCGGTAGCGGCGCCACCCAGTGCACGCGGCGTACGCGTGGGCCCCGGCCCCCACGGCCCGCGCCCCCGCGTTGCCCATATAGCCACACCAGTGGCGCGGGGCGGGGGGGGGGGCCCGGGGGGGGGCGGGGGGGGGGGGGG